>NZ_JBQSYD010000004.1:0-167522 GCF_052378905.1 Halomonas sp. AOP22-C1-8
GTAGTCTCAATCTTAATGGTGACCTTCAACACCGCCCCTGAAGTTCTCGGCGCCGGATTTTTCGCCAAATTATTCGCAGTGGTGGTTGGCACGTTATTAGGAGCTTTGGGAGCACATATAGGCGACTTTCTTCGCCGCTTTGCAATGCCAACAGCTACATTTACTCAAGGAGGATTTTTTAGCCTAATTTTCATTCGTTTGTTTTGGATGATGGGCCCCCAACTGGTTGGACTAGTAGGCGGAAGCTTGATAGGCATCACGCTGGTACTGATGTAGATGACCTTCCAAGCGATGAGACCACTTGTTCTCCTTCTCTTGTTCACCAGCCTATTCATATTGGCTGGCTGTGCGGATAAAAATTCAAAAATTCGTGGTGAATTTTTATCCGGATGCCTTCAGGGTGGTACATCTAAATCTGTATGCAAGTGTGTATTCGGCAAACTTAAAGAGACTTACACCGATGAAGAATTTACCCAACTGGCAAGTACTTACCGTCCAGACAAAAGGTTTCTAAATACTGTCAAGCTCTTTGGAGAGCAGTGCCGAATTGATTAAATATATCCCCAATTAGCTCAATAGTTAGTCTACCTGTGCCTATACATACGCCCAGCCCCTCAAAAGGCTGGGCGTTTTGCTGTAGGGCTTATGCCGCGAGGTAACACAATGACGTTTATTTCCCATGCCATTGAAGTGGCTTTAACACGTCTGACTGAAGAGCTGATTAGCTAACCATACCCACCGCGCTGACACCGTGGTTTGCGCTCAAGGCACGTTTTATCGAGCTAGGACCTATTAAAGCCAATGAGCTAGCCCTGCATTTAGCGGAGCAATGCCGCGATCACTTCATAACGATGCCTAGCAACACGGCATCATCACCATTCCTTGTTTTAATGGAGATGCCCCATGGCATGATCCTCTAATGTGGTAAATTCTTCCTCCCGCCCGGTAAGTTCCCCCAACTAAAGCCAACGCCGCTGTCGCCGTCACGGCTGTCCCGTTGAGTCGCCCTCTACAGCAGAAAGCACCGCGATCATCCAGGTAATTGAACGAGCTGCCCTCAATCCTGATGTCGATATCGAAAAAATGGGGCGCTTACTGCAGATGTAGGAACGCGTTATGGATCGTCAGGCCATGATGGCCTATAGCGCTGCCATGGCGGCCAGTGTTCAGATTCAGAATATTGAGTGAGCGAGTTTTCATCATTAATCACTCAAGACCGCCGTAGTCAGGGACTTTGGCAGTATTAAGCGCTTTCTCAAATGGACGTTACTCGCCTCTTTTACGCGTTAGTAATGCAAAACATTGTTTGGAAGGGGCGGTGAAAGTAGACGTAACCCTCCTGTATCGAGAAAAGTCATTTTTAGTCCCTGACGCGTGGCGGCTTTTCGGGCCACTCTGAAAGGGCGATTTCGCCCTCGATAGCATCTATCACTACCTCAAATTCCTGCGGGCAGTGTTTCACGCCACACTCCCATACAACGATGACGCGCCATCCTTGAGCCTCTAGTTCGGCCTGTTTGCGTGCGTCTCTGCGTACGGTCTCGGCGAGCTTGTTCTGCCAGAACTCCTTTTGGCTGGCGGGCGTTGTCGCATAGAAGCAGCCTTCATGACGGTGCCAGAAACAGCCATTTACAAAAAGAGCGACCTGATAAACAGGAATCACAAGATCTGGCTTGCCTGGCAGGTATTTCGCATGGGCGTCAAAAGAAATATGTCGTTTCTCTAGCTCCGCCTGAACGAACCGCTCCGGGACAGTATTTTTGCCCTTGATAGAAGCCATCATTTTTGACCGGGTAGAACGATCAACAATGTCCGCCATGGTGATGCCCGCGAATAAATTCGATGAAGCTGGATAGCGTCTCGACGCTGCCTTGAGCGTAAAACGGCTGCAGCGGCGATGGAATTACCAACTGAACGCCAGCATCCCCCATTTCCGTAAGCTGATGCTCTGATATGCCGGGTTGAAGGGTCAGCAAGTGCTTTAAAGGAATACGCTGTGCTTCATTCAGAACCTGCCGCCAGCGGTCCTTGCAGGTGGTTTTGACGCCCAGCATATGAAGTTTTGAAGAAGGAAAGTCATCGTGTTGATACGCTTCACTGCCTGGAAACAGGAAGTCCGGCTTTGAGCGTTTCTCGGTTCTGGCACCGCGCTCAAACGGTAACCCGTGCTTGCCAAATATCCACTCCAAGTGGTTCTCCAAGGCGTGCCCGGCTCTGGATTTTCTTCGGTTCTGAACACTGAGAGAGAAGCTGATAAAAGCATCTACATCTTTAGACCAGCCGTTGGCATGCTCTACCAGGTGTGCACTGACAATGTGGCGCTCCAACTGCTTAAAGAGTATTTCTTCGCGCTCGATCAATGCCATCAACGTAGCGTCAGGCGCGGAGACTGGATCAATATCATGTTGCAGCGTTTCAAGCGCCAGATCTGACAGTTTTCGAGTGGTGGGAAATTTTAGGTCGAATCTTTCAAGCAGTAGATCTAGCCAACTATCCTCATCAGCACCTGCTCTTGGGACGGCTATCCCAACTTCGTCAGCAATATAGTTAAACAGTGAAACCGGAACCTCGATGCGGGTTGGGTCGACGATTTCAAGCGTCGTACCAGGCTCCTCATGCACACCAAACAGCCACAGAAGCGCTGTTCGAAGCTCACTTTCCTGGGGAGCGATAACCAGCAGCAGAGAACCATCAGGCCGGTGAGCATAAATCAGGGTGTCGCCCGCCGCCGCAGACTTCAGGGGCTCATTGCTGCTTTTATAGTACAAACGAAACTCTGCACTACGCGCCGGGTCATTCTCGCGTGCATCGTACCAGGTTAACGTCCCATTCTGAGAGAGCCTGTCGGTGTCATCATCACCCATATAGAGACATGTGCTCTCAATATAGAGCCGCTCACTTCCGAGAATTTGCCGGAGCTTCTGAACCCCTTGAAGCTCATGCTGGTTGGACTTTTTGGGGTTAACCTCAACCTCACTCAGCAGCTTTACGCCAACGCCCGTAAAGTGATTGGACAGCTTTTCCATACGTCTATGGCCCCTGATATCCTGGCGTTCAAAATCCTGGCAAACCCGTTACTGCGCGAGGGGAATCTCTATCTGTTTTTGGTCTTCTTTCGCCTTGATAGATTCAATTTTTCGGGCAGCAAGAATTCGCGATTTCATTAGCTTTGCCACTGCTTCAAACACCGGAACAACCACCGAGTTACCAAACTGCCGGTAGGCTTGGGTATCGGATACCGGGATGACGAAGTTGCTCTCACCCAGCTTATCAAAGCCCATTAATCGGGCGCACTCTTGGGGCGTCAGCCTTCTTGGCCGGTGCGTGAGGTTGTGTTCACTGTAGAAATCCAGGGTGTCATCGAATCCACGGTCTACCAAAATCTCCGAGCCATCCTTGTGATAACGGGCTGACAAGGTGCGGGCCACGTCGTGGGAGCGGGTCAAGCCAAAGCCGAATCCGTTACCCTTTTCGCGGTGCTTCTGCGCGTACTTGTAAAGGTACTCCCACAGTTTAGGCGTCAGGATGTACTTGTCATCGACGTCTTTATCCAGGAGTTCGCCAAAAGAGGGGCGCTGCTTCGGATACATATTGACGATGTCTTTTAGAGTGAAGCCGTCATGAACATCAAGGTCTCGACGAAAGCCCACAAGCACAATCCGCTCGCGATGCTGAGGAAGGAAGTGTTTGGCATCGATAACCTTGGGATCCTGGCCTTTGGGAGCGTTAACATCCGCGACTTCATAACCCAGCTCATCCAGCGTCTCACAGATCACACAGAAGGTTTTACCCTTGTCGTGGCTCTTGAGGTTTTTGACGTTTTCAAGCAGAAAAGCCGCCGGCCGCTTGGCGGCCAGAATTCGCGCAACGTCAAAAAACAGTGTTCCCTGGGCATCGCACTCAAACCCGTGTTTGAGGCCAAGAGAGTTCTTTTTTGAAACGCCTGCCAGAGAAAACGGCTGGCACGGAAAGCCTGCCAGTAATACGTCATGATCAGGAATCTGCTGATCAATGTGTTTATAGGCGGTATCTTCGTCAATATCGAGGTTCGAGCTCAGCGTGACTTCGCGGATATCTTCGTTGAAGCGATGCGTCAGCGGATCGCAGAAATGGTTCGCTTTATAAGTACGTACGGCGTACTTGTTCCACTCAGACGTAAACACACATTCGCCACCAATGGCTTCAAACCCTTTTCTTATTCCCCCAATACCGGCGAACAGGTCAATGAACCGAAAAGACGGCTTGAGATCATTGGGTTTAGGCGTTGGCAGCATGGACACCATGCGCTGGTAGGCGGCACGGGTAACTTTGGGTTCAGCCTTTCCTTTGGCCCAGCGATTAATGGTTTCTCGGCACCAGCTCCCCTTATCAACCTCGGCAAGTGCTTCAGCGATGGCTCTTTGATCGTAAATTTCCAACAGCTTGTTCAACAGAGCTCTGTCATCAAGCCTCTCATAGGGCGATAGAGAAGTACCTGCTGGTTGAGGAGCCGCGTCTGAGTCAGCAGCGTTATCAATATCGAAAAGGAGAGTCATGAGGTTCTCTGGGTCAAATGTGTGACGATCTGCCACGATTGTAGACCCATCATTCGGTATTGGCGAGGCCTTACTGCTGAAGACGGCTGTTCTTTAACATCTGATCACTGGCCGGGCGATCCACATGGCCAGTGGCAGCAAGATGAATGTTTTTGGCAATTTCTTCGACGGGATCGTCAAGCGTTCCCAGAAACTGGAACTCGGAAGGGGTAACGTAGCGCGCTTTTTGCTCATCCTTTCCGGTGAAGGATTGTTCCGCCCCCGTTGCTGATGAGCGTCTTTTCATTATCTCGCGCAAGGTCGTTTCATCCAATAACTTTGCCAATAGTACGACGTTCTTGCGATCCCCTATTCGGTTGAGTAGGTAGCCCGTGCCCAGGTTTTTGTTCCAGATCGGCTTCACCATAATCATGTGTAGCGTCTTGATGCCTCTCTGGGCCAACGCCAGCATAACTCTTAGCTGGCCGTTATTAATCCCAAAAGAGAGCTTCTCATCAGGGCCAGTAACACGCGGGAACTTGTGCTTAACTTCCAGCTGCATGAAAGTGTTATCCGGCAGCCGTGCAAGGCTGTCAATATCCCACACGCCATCGAAAAAAGGCTGTATTGCACAGTTTTTGAACAAGCGATGGAGCACGACCCGCTTGAAAAGATCATCGCTATATTGGCTGGAAATGCCCGCCCAAAACGCTTGTTGGGAGCGGTGTTCATCAATGACTGACGCCGCAGGAATCCTGAATTGAGGCACTGTTTGTCGGCGGTTCTTCAGCATAAAGGACTGAATGGGAATATGCGTTTCGCCATTCCACTCCTTGATAAAGAAGTCTCTGGCCGACTCGTTGTAATAACAATCAAACAAAAACCCCTCATGACTTCCTTTGGGCGCAAGAAGCCTGCGCAGCGCCGCCGCTGACGTACACGCTTCTGAGTGGTCCCATACCCACCAGGCATTCACAAACGTTTTCCGCGTCGAATGGCGCTGGGTTTTCACCGTGAGTGTGCGAACCAGCGAGATCGGCAATACGTCAATCCCTTGCCCGGTAAGCTTGCTGAGATACTCGTTAAACACTGACTCAATGACCAGACCTTCCAGCATCCGACTTTTGTCGGAACGGACGAGAATTTCCTTTAGCTGCTCGATGTTATCAAGTGGAATATCCTGAAGGGGCCCAAACGGGGTCAGCAAGCTCATTGCCTATCATCCTGCACTACGCGTGGAGGTTTGATACTGGCTGGGCAAGGGATAATTAGCAAGTGTTGACGTTTGGGTCAGCTTAAAAACTACTCCCAAGGTCACGGCGACTATTAAGTTGAACTGCCCGCATCGCGGCTGTTTTGTTAAAATACATCCAGTCCTATAACAGGTGCCTGATGCATCACCAGAATACTCAGTGATTCGATTCGGAGGGCCAAATCGCAGTCATGGCTATTTCATTCGCTATGTCTTGGGTGATCCCCGGCCCTTTTCGGAAAGCTGCATCGTCTGGCGGAAAGTAAGGGCATTATTTTGCTTACCAAGCCAGCACCGGGTATAACACCTAGTAGAGTAATAGAGAGAGTGATTTCCTACGTTAGAAGAGTAAAAGTCGCCCAAAAAGCACTTGAATTACTCGAACGCCAACAGTGTCGTGATCGGCAAATGATTTTCGACGTGCAAGACGAGATCGAAGAAAAACGTGATGCACTTATCGATGCTCTGGAGCGACAGATGCATCGAAAAAGCCAGACTAATCGGCTGTTCCAGATTCGCTGTGTAGGCGTTTAAGTACTCACGCGGCATTCACGGATTGACCCCAATCAACCAGCTGTTTACTCTTCTATGTGAACGCCCTCCACGCTTCTCGTCAGATCAGCGCACCATGGAGGGTTACTTTTTTGTATGGTCGATGATGGGCGCAACATTGCCCTTGGCTACACCAATCACGTCACCCGGCTATACGACACGTTATGACGTCCAACACGAAGCGCGTGCAGAGCGCTCCCCAATGATCATCGGTCTGCCCTAGCGGTTGCCCGAGCTTTTTCAATTATTCTAACTGTCGAGCTTTTCTCGTCAGTTGCACGATCTGATGGATACGAATCAATGGTTGCTACGACTGCAGACGGTCACAAGGAACGCTTTATCAAGCTGTTGCACGAGCTTTTTCAGCTCGATAAGCCAGAGTTGGATTTCGGGCTGTACCGCATCATGCATGCCAAAAGCGACCAGCTCTCCCGCTTTATCCGTGA
Organism: Halomonas sp. AOP22-C1-8; assembly: GCF_052378905.1. NCBI lineage: Bacteria > Pseudomonadati > Pseudomonadota > Gammaproteobacteria > Oceanospirillales > Halomonadaceae > Halomonas > Halomonas sp. AOP22-C1-8. The sequence goes on from NZ_JBQSYD010000004.1 coordinate 6,765, forward strand.
AGACTTAGCCCAGGCGATTGAAGATGCCTTCGCCAAGCAGGGCGAGCAGCAACTATCAGCGATGCGTCATGACATTGATGAGAAGCGTAAACAAGCCGAAGAACTAGGTGCTCCAGATCCGGATAGCGCCCCTGCTGTGAAACAGGCCAGGGCGGCTTATCATGTGGCTAAACAGGAGCAGAGTGCTTCGGTAGATATCTACGACCACCTCTATCGCTTCTTCTCACGCTACTACGATAAAGGCGACTTTATGAGTCGCCGACATCACGTGGCGGAGAATGACAGCCGTGCGGCTCCCTACGCAGTGCCCTACGATGGCCGTGAGGTTTACCTCCACTGGGCCAACAAAGATCAGTACTACGTAAAATCTTCCGAAACCTTAGCCAATTTTACCTTCAACCTAAACGAAGCGTTAAAGACGCTGCAAGGCTCCGCGGCCCAAACAGGGTTAGCGTTTGATTCGACAGACGCTGCCCTCAAAGTACACTGCCGCGTGGTGGACGCCACAGAAGGTGAACATAACGATGTTAAAGAGAGCACCGAACGTTTCTTTATCATCCATCATGATGAACCCATTCGCTTGGATGGCGCTGACCTAGTGCTGCAGTTTGAATACCGCCCTGATCCAGAAAAGACCGGGCAGAGTGGCGTTTGGCAGAAAAAGCGGTTGGTGGAAGCTGAAGAGCGCATTATGGAAGCGCTGCGCGCCACTGATGGTGTCGTTGCTTACCGTGAGAACTTGGCCACCCGTGCACCCACCGACAAGCAGAAAGAGCGCACGCTGTTGGGCAAGTACTTGCAGCAGTACACGGCCCGCAACACGATGGATTACTTTATCCACAAAGACTTGGGTGGCTTCCTCTCCCGCGAGCTGGATTTCTATATTAAAAATGAAATTCTGCGGCTGGATGATATCGACGATGCGGATGTGCTCATCGTCGAGCAACAGCTTAAAAAAATTCAAGTGCTGCGTAAATTGGCTAAGGAAGTTATTGGTTTCTTAGCGCAGTTGGAGAACTTTCAGAAAAAGCTTTGGTTGAAAAAGAAGTTTATTACTGAGGTTGGCTACTGTTTTACACTTGATCTAATGGAAGCTAATATAGATCTGGCAAGTATGGCTCTTTCTAATCCACGTCAGAGGTCAGAATGGGAGAAGCTGTACTGCCTTGATATTGGTATGTTAGAGCGTGATATAAAATCACTTGGCGTCTATGAAGTGATAAAATCTAAAAAATATTGCCACTTGATGGTGGATACTAATAATTTTGATTTTCAATTTTTCTATGATATTTCTTCATTGTTAGAAAGTCCTGGCTCCAATCTCGATGGTTTAGTAGTTAATGGTGAGAACTATCAAGCTTTACAGGCTTTTAAAAATAAGTTTGAGGGTGAATTTGATAGCGTTTATATAGATCCTCCCTATAATACAGATGCAGGGCCAATTAACTATAAAAATGGTTATAGAAACTCCTCTTGGGTTTCGTTGTTACAAGATAGGCTTTTTGTATCTAAGACTCTTATGAAAGAAGACGCTATCAACTGTGTTACTATTGATGACTATCAAGTCAATGAGTTATCGATGGTGCTGGACAGTGTGTACGGGGGTGATGCTCACCTTGGAACAGCAGTTATTCGCAACAATCCTTCTGGCCGATCTACAGTAAGCGGTTTTTCTATATGCCATGAATATGCAATTTTTCATTCGAATAGCGATGGTGCTCGCCTTTCGCGCCTTCCTAGGAATGAAAAGCAATTATCTCGATTTACAGTTGAAGAAGGTAAATATGTAGATTGGCGTAATTTTAGAAAAGATGGAGGAGCTGTGACGCATCGTAAGGAGCGTCCTAAACAATTTTACCCAATTTATGTAAATCCAGAAAAAATGACACTTCGTATTCCTGATCTTCAATGGGACTCAGCCTCTAAGTCATGGATTGAGCTTGAAAGCCTTGGAGATAATGAAGTCAAAGTTTTCCCAATTGATGATAATGGTAAAGAAAGAGTGTGGAGCCTTTATCATATATCCGCTAAGGAAAAAATATTTGATCTCGAAGTAGCCCTAACAAAAGCTGGTAATATCAAAATTATGCGTCGGCATGAGCCTGATTCAGGTGTGCTTCCTCGAACATGGTGGGATGATAAGCTTTATGCAGCTAGAGAATATGGTAGTGCAACTTTAAGAAATATGTTCTCAGTAGCTGAGTTCTCTTTTGCTAAGTCTCCGCATGCAGTGAAAGATTGCCTTTGGATATCTGGTGCTGATAAGAAAAATGCTCATGTTCTTGATTATTTTTCGGGTTCTGGGACCACTGGGCATGCTGTCATTAATTTAAATAGACAAGATTCGGGTAGTCGTAAATATTGTTTGGTTGAGGTGGGGGATTATTTTGAAAGCGTTTTAAAAAGCAGATTAAAAAAAGCTGCGTATTCTGAAAAATGGAAAGATGGGCATCCACAGGAAAGTACATCAGGTGGATACTTAGGTCTTTCACATGCTTTCAAATATTTTTGTTTAGAAAGCTACGACGATGCCCTCAACAACTTAGAGCTAGATGATAATCCCCAGCGCGATGCGCTGGTTGAGCAGAACTCTGACCTGCGCCGCAACTACACTCTCAAGTATCTACTCGACGTAGAAACTCGCGGCTCGGCCAGCCTATTGAATACCGAGTGGTTCCGTGACCCTGAAAGTTACATGCTGAAAGTGAAGCAGCCCGGTAGCGATGAAAGCCGTAAAACCGCAGTGGATTTGGTTGAGACTTTTAATTGGTTGATTGGCCTGCACGTATCCCATTTGGATAAACCACGCACCTACGTAGCCCGCTTCGAGCGCGAGGCCGACCCCGAGCTGCCGGAAGACCAGAACACACGCTTGAAGGCTGTCACCCTGCGGGAAAATGAAGATGGCGCTTACTGGATTCGCCAAGTGGAAGGCCACGTGCGCCGTATCCCGGGCAGCGACGAGGACTTGGCCAAGGTGCTAGTGGTATGGCGCAAGCTAACGGACGATGCGGAAAAAGATGCTGCTGTGCTAGAGGCGTTACTCGAAAAATATAAGATCGGCACTACGGACAGCGAGTTCGACACCATCTATATCAATGGCCCCCACGGCCTGAATTTGACGGGCCGTGCCCGTGATCGTGTCCATAGCTTGGAAGAAACCTTCCATGCACGCATGTGGGAAGGGTGTGATGATGACATCTAAGCCTGCCATCCCTACGTGTTGGATCGTTGCTGGCCCCAATGGGGCTGGCAAGACCACCTTTGCCCTGCATTATTTGCCGCAGGTGGCTAAATGTGCGCGTTTTATCAATGCCGACTTAATTGCTGCCGGGCTGTCGCCTTTAGCGCCTGAGCGTGAGCTGCTGTCTGCCAGCCGTATTTTTCTCAAGGAAATCGAGGACGCGATTAATGAAGGCGAAGACTTTGCTTTTGAGACAACGCTCTCAGGGCGGGGGTATCTCAGCTTGATAAAGCGTCTGATGGGCGCGGGGTGGCGGGTCGAACTCGTCTATTTGGCGCTGCCTTCGTCCGAGATGTCACGTCTGCGTGTAGCTGAGCGTGTCTCTCACGGTGGCCACCATATTCCGCTGAAAGATATCCAGCGCCGCTTCCCCCGCAGCCTGAACAACCTATTGATGCTCTACGCGCCAAGCGTTACCCGTGCACGCTGTTTTATGAACGCGGGAGGAGCCCCTGCGCCGGTTTTTGAGCAAGCGGGTGCGCAGAGCCAGGTGCTTGATGAGCGTTACTACACTTTACTCCTTAAGGAGTCTCAGCCATGACTCAGTTGACCCCCGATACTCATGAGATGCTAGAAAGCTTGCGCTCGGCTGTTGCCGAAACGCTTGAGCGTAAACGCCGCCTTGGGCAGTATGCCGTGGTCTGGGAGAACGATAGACCAGTCCTCATGGGTGATGATGCGCCTACCCAACAGGGTGATGATCAGAATCGACAGGATCGGGAGTCGCATTAATGGCAGGTAAGCCACGCCAAGCGAAAATCAAAGTACTCAGCGCCAAGAATGACTTTCTTAAAAAACTGGTACTCAACCAGTGGGTGATGACGCGCTTTGGTATCGACCCGCTTGAGCAGTACCGTGACAAGGGCAGCCAAGTGCGCCCTATCACACTGCTGAATAAAAATCTCAAAGAGAGTCAGCCAGGATTAACCGGGGACCGGCATCATCACTATCTGCACGCGCTGCTGGGTGGCTATCAATCAAGCTGGCAATATAGCGAAGAAGATTTAAAGCGTTTTGATGCCAATATCATCGAGCACACGGATGCCTTGAATCAGCAGCGTGAGGTGGAAGTCGAGTGGAAGTACTTCCAGTGGCTGACGCTGCTATTCGTGGAAATTTACTTATTCGAATATTTTCGTGACCGTGAGGCGCTAAAAGAGAGCCTTAACACCCAGGTGGATAGGTTTAACGCTTTTTGGCAAGGACAGGGCTACCAAACGGGCATTGGCCGCTATCAGGACGAAGACCTTAATAAACTCTGCCTGCAAAATGCCACCGGTTCCGGTAAAACGCTGCTGATGCACACCAACGTGCGCCAGTTTCGCCACTATGCCCGCCAATACCAACGTATTGGCGACTATGGACAGATTATCTTAATCACCCCCAATGAACGCCTCAGCGACCAGCATTTACTTGAGTGCCGCGAGTCTAGTCTAGAGGCGGAACGTCTTAGCCAAGATGGAGGAGATCTGTTCAGCGGAGAGCGACGGTCACTCAGCCGTGTTGCCATTAGCGAAATTACCAAGCTCGGCAATGAGCAGGGCAAAAAGAAAATGGCCGTCGATAGCTTTGGTGACGGCAATTTGCTGCTGGTTGACGAAGGGCACCGTGGGTTGGGCTCTGCCAGTGAGGAGAAAGGCTGGCTTTCGCACCGTAACAAACTGGCGGGGCGTGGCTTCACCTTCGAATATTCGGCAACCTTCAAAGAAGCGGTGGTGGCCGCTGGGGATAATGGGGTTGAGGAGTCTTACGCTAAAAATATTCTCTTTGATTATGGGTACCGCTATTTCTATGAAGATGGCTACGGTAAGGATTACCGGATCTTCAATTTGCCCGAAAAAGAAACGCGGCAGCGCTACACGTACCTGACAGCGGCGCTCTTGGCTTTTTACCAGCAGCAGCGATATTTCCGCGAAGAGCACCGAGCGCTAAGCCAGTGGAACCTTGCCGTACCCCTATGGGTGTTTGTGGGTGCCAGCGTGGTGAAAGACGACGGCAAGAAAGAAAGCGCTAGCAATTACAATGAGCGTGCTTCCGATATCGCTCAGGTGTTGGGCTTTTTAGCGTGGTTTTTGGGCGAGAAAGAGCAAGCTAAGCAAGCGCTCAGTGCTGTCTATCAAGGGGATGCAGCAAGTGCGGGCCTAATTGATAAGCAAGGCAATGAAATTTTCTCTGGTAGCTTTCCGTGGCTTAAGGAACAGCAACTCACCGTTGACGCTCTCTATCGGGATATTCTTACTCATACGTTCCATGCGGCAGGTGGCGGCACGCTCAATGTTGACCGGATTACCGGTGACTCTGGCGAGCTGCTGTTGAAGGTGGGGGAAGCGGAAAAACCCTTTGGGTTGATCAATGTGGGCGACGCCTTGGGCTTGGCTGAACACCTGGAAAGCCACGATATAAAGCACCTGCAGGTTCGTAAGTCTGAACTCGCGAACCCTATTTTTGCTGAGGTTACCCGTGAAAGCTCGCCCGTTAATCTACTGATCGGCTCCAAAAAGTTTATTGAGGGGTGGAACTGCTGGCGCGTGTCCAGCATGGGGCTGATGAACACCGGCAAGAAGGAAGGCTCGCAGATTATTCAACTCTTCGGCCGTGGGGTGCGTCTTAAAGGGCGCGATATGAGCCTGATGCGTTCAAGTCGTCTTGATCCGATTCTTGCGCCCAAATACCTCTATTTGCTGGAAACGCTGAACGTGTTTGGCGTTGGCGCCGACTTTATGGCCACCTTCCGCGACTTTCTCAAAGACGAAGATTTGCCGGGTAACGATAACCCGGAAGTGCATACCCTCAAGCTCAATGTTATGGAAGACGTGGGTAAATCATTGAAGATGCTACGGCCTAAAGTGCGCCAGGATACTCGGCAGGCCTACAGCTTTCATCGTGATGGGCCATTGGTGCGTTTTGGGCATCCGGTGATTAGCAGCGATTTTTATAGCCCGCTGGGCCTAACACCGGATATCGTTCTAAAGGAGCGCCGGGTTGAACTAGATCGCTACCCTAGGGTAGATAGCATTCAAGCATCGGGTGTGAAAGAAGTCATGGCTAAGCCCGGCTTGGCGAAGCAACTGCCACGCTATTTCGATGATGACAGGCTTTTATTCATCGACATGGCCGCGCTGGCACGTGATCTGGAGCGTTATCGCCGTGCCCGTGGGTACGCTAACGTATTAATCGACGCTGAGCGTTTCCCCGAGTTATTGAAAAGCCAGATTTGGTACAGCTTGTTAGTGCCCGATGACCAATGGAAACTCCATGCAGATAACTTTCAGCGTTATCAGAGTATGGCGTTAGAGCTGCTATCGCTGCTGTTAGATCGTGTGTTCAACTATCACCGGCGTGCTTACCTAGAGCCACGCATGGAGTTGGTAGCACTTGAGGAAGCGCGCGGTAATTTGCCTAGCACCAATGAGTATCAGTTGGTGGTTGATGGCAGTGAGTTAGCGCTAATCGACGATATCAAACAAATGAAGGCGGCGATTGAGCAGCAGCAAAAAGTGGCCTATCGCTCATCCAAAGCAAACGGTGTCAGCGCCGTACAGATCGGTGCACATCTCTATAATCCGTTGTTACATCTTGGCAAAGATAGCCGGATTCGTGTTGAGCCGGTTGCTCTCAATGACAGTGAATTCCGTTTTGTAGAGGATCTCAAAGTATGGCTTAAGAGAAACCAGCAGGCCATCGCTAAGCGAGGTGAGCAGGTTTATCTGCTCAGGAACCTAGTACGGCAGGGAATAGGGTTCTTTGAAGCAGGAGGCTTTTACCCGGATTTCATCCTCTGGCATGTTAATCAGGATAGGCAGCGTATTGTCTTCGTTGACCCTCACGGCGTACGACATACTGGACCCAAAGATGAAAAGATAGAATTCTCTGAACGCATCAAGGATGTCCAGCGCCGCTTGAGGGATGAGTGTGTGGAGCTTGAAAGCTTTATTTTGGCCCCTTCCAGTACGACAAGCGCGTGGGTTAACAGTCACTGGGGTATGACTGCAGAGGAGCTCCGTGCTAAACATGTGCTGTTCATGTCTGATTCGGACTATCTGGATAGACTTATGCAAATGGTCACTGCCCCAACAGTTCCCTGTTAGCTGCACCATGCCTCTCTAACTTGGTTAATGGAAGCTGCGTGCAGGCTTAAAATTTGAATACTTTTCCTGAAACCAGTTTGAGAGTGCTCATAGCCTATGAAATTCGAGACGCAATGCGTCTCGAATTGCAAAATTAATAAGTAGCTGCGCATATCAAAGTTCTTATTCAGCCACCCATCAATTTCCTTGAACAATCCAAAGAAAACTATTCGCTCCTCATTCTTTAGCTTAGGTTTTAAGCTAAAGGTAATTTGTTAAGGAGTATTTTATGTCGGACTCATCCGTTAACTCAGTTCGCCGCGTTACCGCCCAGCACCCGGCACACCGCGATGATATTGGTGATCTGGTCACTCGGCGGCCGCTGCCTGGGCCGGGTCTTGATCAGTTGGATCCTTTTCTGTTTTTGAATCATCACGGCCCGCAGGTTTATCCGGCCAATAATCAAGGCTTGCCGTTTGGCCCGCACCCGCATCGTGGCTTTGAAACGGTGACGTTTATCCTGGAAGGCTCGCTTGCTCATGCCGATAGCGCCAAGCACCAGAGCGTGATTCATAAAGGCGGCGTGCAGTGGATGACGGCGGGCAGCGGTATTGTGCATGCGGAAATCTCGCCCGCTGAGTTTTTGCGTGAGGGTGGTCCGCTGGAAATTTTGCAGCTGTGGATCAACTTGCCTGCGCGCCTGAAAATGAGCGAACCGCGCTATGTGGGCCTTCAACAGGATTCAATCCCGGCAATTGCGCTACCAGGTGGCGGCGAAATGAACCTGATCGCCGGGGAGTGGGGCGATACAAGCGGCCCTATCGAGACGTTAACCAATGTGTTTATGTCGACGCTTAAGCTGCCTGCCGGTGTGCGCGAGCAGTTGCCCGTTGCCGCTGGGCGGCAGGTGTTTCTGTATGTGGTGAGTGGCGACGTGACGGTGAGTGGTGAATCCACCAAACCCCATCAACTGGTTGAACTGGACCGGGAGGGCGATAGCATTGTGATTGAAGCCGCAAGCAACGCTCAGCTGCTGTTTGGTCATGGCGATGTCATTGATGAGCCGGTTTACTCGCACGGGCCGTTTGTGATGAATACTCGGGAAGAGATTGTGCAGGCGGTCGAGGATTATCAGGCCGGTAAGTTTGGCGGACTGAACGCCTAAAGGCTTGATTTTTAAACTGGCTCGCCGCGATAGTAGTGCCATAAGAACAGCGACCCCACGCTGCGCCAGGGCGCCCAGTGCTGCGTAAGCTTTCGTGCCTGCTTGGGCGTGGGTTTGTCGTCTAAACCTTTTAAGCGGCCTAACGCCACGCGTAGGGCGAGGTCGTCGGCGGGGAAGATGTCGGGGCGTTTAAGCGAGAATATCAGGTAGATTTCCGCACTCCAGCACCCAAAGCCACGCAGTTGGGTAATCGTGGCAATCACTTCCTCATCGCTTAGATGCTCAAGCCCGTCGGCACTGAAGGTGCCGGCAAGCTCTGCTTCGGCAAGCCCCTTGGCGTACTCGATTTTGCGCCACGAGAGCCCGGCGTCACGCAGTGCCTGGCCCTGTGTGTCGAGGACGGCTTGGGCATGAAGCTCCGGCAGCAGGATATTCACGCGACTCATAATCGCACGAGCCGCTTCCGTGGAAAGCTGCTGGCTGACGATGGTGGAGAAGAACGTCGCAAAGCCTTTATCACGCACACGTGGCGAGGGCGCCCCTACCAATGGAAGGGCACGGGCGATATCCGTGTCGGCCCTGGCGAGCGTTTTTAGGGCCTGTTCAATGGTGTCAGGGGTCATATACGCCTTACGGATGCAGAGTGTTAAAGGTGCTTTGTGGATTAAGCCTTTAACCGCAGGCCTGCTTCAAAGCGTAGTCTGTTAAAGTGAAACACTCGCCTGCTAATATTTCATTGAGCATATTTATACTTTCGTCTAATCCTGCGATCATCGCCCCACTATACGGCCGTTTGTTAAGCAGGCGTTTGGCGCGTCTGAGGAGAAAAAATGCAAGAGTCGCCCCAAGGGCTGGCGCGTAACCCGCGTTTGGCCGAATTCGCCTTGGCGCTAGGTGGGTTTGGTATTGGCACCAGTGAATTCGTCATAATGGGCCTGATGAACCGTGTCGCGAGCGACCTGGCGGTTAGCGTGCCGCAAGTTGGCTACGCGATCAGCAGCTACGCGTTAGGCGTTGTGGTCGGGGCTCCGTTGATTTCCGCATTGGCCGCGCGCGTGCCCAAGCGGGGGTTATTAATTGCGTTGATGCTGGTGTTTGCCGTCGGCAATATTGCCAGTGCCATGGCGCCTGGGTTCTGGTCGTTCGTGGGGCTGCGCTTTGTGGCAGGTTTGCCGCATGGCGCCTACTTCGGCGTTGCGGCATTAGTTGCCGCGGGGGCGGTACCGGTTGATCAACGTGCCCGGGCCATTTCCCGTGTCATGCTGGGCTTAACCACGGCCATTTTAATCGGCGCGCCGCTGGGTACCTGGGCGGGTAACCAGTTTGGCTGGCAAATCGCGTTTTCCGGGGTAGGCGTTATCGCCTTACTGACCGCGCTATTAATTCGTATGTGGGTGCCGGTGCAGCCGTTTGATGCACTCGCAAGCCCGCTGCGTGAGCTGTCGGCACTGGCCAAGTCTCGCGTTCTGGTGACGATTGCCATTGCCTGTATCGGCTGTGGCGGTATGTTCTCTATTTTTAGTTATGTGATGCCCACTCTGACGCAACAGGCGGGCATGAGCGAGGCCTTGGGGCCGCTGGTACTAGTGATTTTCGGTGTGGGGTCGATTATTGGCAATCTGGTCGGCGGTCGCATGGCGGATAAGAACCTGATGAGGGCCATTCCAAAAATTCTGGTTTGGTGTGCCTTGATTCAAGGGCTTTATTACTTTGCTGCCAATAATGTATGGACAGGACTTCTGTGCGTTGGGCTTGTGGGTACCTGTATGGCCCTTGCCCCTTCGTTACAAACTCGCTTAATGGATGTGGCCGGGGATGCTCAAACCATGGCGGCCTCGCTTAACCATGCTGCGTTTAATGGCGCTAATGCATTAGGTGCCTGGCTTGCCGGGTTGGCAATTAGTGCGGGTTTGAACTGGTCGAGTACGGGGCTGGTGGGCACGGGCCTGGCGCTATGCGGGCTAGCGATTTTTGTGTGGGGGCGCTGGCTTGAGAAACGCACCGACAGCGTGGCTGTGGGGTTATAAAAGTGGCATAAATAGCCATTCATTCCTAGGGTATAAGGGTGCAACCCATAAGGAGGTGACTATGCATACTCAATTGATCAAGACATCGCGTGTTTTAACGTTGAGCGCTATTACCGCACTAACAATTGGTTTAGCTGGCTGCGGTACAACAACGGGTGAACGCTCCGCGAGTGGCGCTGGGGTAGGTGCCGCTGTGGGTGCGGGCGCTGCCGCTGCCACGGGTGGCAGTGTCACGGGCGGTGCCGCGCTAGGCGCAGGCGTTGGTGCCGCAACGGGTGCCCTGACCGATGAAGACGATATCAATCTAGACCGCGATTAAGCGTGAAAGCCCACTGCTCGTTCGTCATCGCTTATTTTTCTTAAGGGCCTGTTTCTCTTAAAGGATGATGTTCTTAAAGCACGGGTTTTAACGGCATAATCGGAAACCGCGCATGCCCATGTGAAAGTGATCGGCATGCGCGGCATTGTAATCAGGCCCCAATACGTTGCCAAATGTACGGCAAGCGCCATCCCGCGCTGCTCGCAAGAACTCTCCTGTTTCCCCTTCATCATCCCAGTGGTTGATCAGCGTTATACGTTGGCCGTTCTCAAACTGAAACCCGATAACATCCAGTGCTTCCGCCGTGGCATGCTCACTGCGCCGGTCGCTCTCACGATGGTAAATATTGCGGCAGGCAAAGCTGCCCACGTGATTTACCTGAGCCACGCGGCTTCCCATGATTGCTTGCGCCGCCGGCTGCAGTTCGTGACGCTCGTACATCACCCAGGCAAGCGCTAGCGGGCAGTAAGCCACAAAGCTTTGGTTAAAGCGCACGCTGCTGGCCTGCATACGTACAATATTGGTCAGTGGACAGTTTGCGGTGGGGGAGTAATCGGCAAGGGGGGTATAGCTCAGCTCGCTGTCTGGCACGGTATTCAGCGCGGCTAAACAGGCGTCTCTATTGTTGCTTAAGCGTTTGATTTTTAGCTGAGTAACGGGCGTTATCGGATCATCGATATGAAGAGGAGCCCACGGTGCCCAGTGACGAGGAGTGTCAATAATACCTTTTTGCACGGCCACACCAAGTGCAATAAGAGCCAATATAACCAGCGTGCTGCGCATCCAACCTCCTTGGGTACTTACGCAAACTCTACAGTCCGCGCAGAGGGTGTGCGATACTGCGCACCTTAAATAAGCGTGTTGCTTTGCTTGCTCCGCTAATGATCTTTTTGCTAGCTGTTTTCACTAACTGTTTTCACTAACTATTTTTACTAACCGTTTTTTCGCTAACAAGGGAAGCGCTGTATGTCCCAAGGTACGCTTTTTATTGTTTCCGCCCCGTCGGGTGCAGGCAAAACCAGTCTGGTTCGCGAGTTGATTGAAAGCCTTGATGGCATTCAGGTCTCGGTATCGCATACTACCCGCGTTAAGCGTGACGGTGAGGTGGATAGCGTTAATTACCATTTCACCACGGTGGCTGACTTTGAAGCGATGATTAAGCGTGGCGACTTTTTTGAGTATGCCAAAGTCTTCGATAATTACTATGGTACGTCGCGCGAGGCGGTTCAAACGCTGTTGAAAGCGGGCCAGGATGTTATTCTGGAAATCGACTGGCAGGGCGCGCAGCAGGTACGCGAACAAATGCCTGAGGCGGTATCCATCTTTATTCTGCCCCCATCGCTTGGCGAACTGGAACACCGCTTGGCGAATCGCGGTACGGATGAACATGCAGTGATTGCACGGCGCATGCGTGATGCGGTTAGCGAGATGTCACACTTTAATGAGTACGACTACCTGGTCATTAACGATGACTTCACCACGGCGTTTCGGGAACTGCAGTCGCTGGTGATCAGTCGCCGCTTAACGCTTACCAAGGTGAGCGAGCGCCATGCGCCACTACTGGATGCGCTCTTGTCACAGGCGCCCAGCGTCGAGTAACCTATCAGGTTCTATCACTATTCTTTTTCGCTGGGCCGGTGGCGTTATCCAACAACATCGGCCCAGCGTCGTCATTACAGGAAGGCCCCATGGCTCGCGTAACCGTTGAAGATTGTCTGGAAAATGTCGAAAACCGCTTCAAGCTGGTGATGATTTCCACCCAGCGCGCCCGCCAATTGGCACGTGGCTCGCGTGATGCCCAGCTGGCTTGGGAAAACGATAAGCCTACCGTGATGGCATTGCGTGAAATTGCGGCAGGCCTCGTGGATCACACCGTACTCGACGAACCTGTTGAAGCGCCTGTTCGCGTGCGTCCCGCCATGGCGCCCAGCGCCCAAATCGACGACTAAGGCTGAAACGAGCAGGGGCGCGGTAAATGTTCACCATTGATGACCTGGCCGATCGACTCGGCGGCTATTTACCCTCAGATGAGATCCAGCAGGTCAAGCGCGCCTTTTATTACGCCGAGCAGGCCCATGATGGCCAGCGTCGGCGCTCGGGTGAGCCCTACGTTACCCATCCGCTTGCTGTGGCCAATATTCTGGCCAATATGCACATGGACCATCAAAGCCTGATGGCCGCCATGCTGCATGATGTCATTGAAGATACCGGTGTTTCCAAAAAGGCGTTGGCTGCCCAGTTCGGCGATCCGGTGGCGGAGCTTGTCGATGGCGTTTCCAAGCTGACCCAGATCACCTTTGAAGATAAAGCCGTTGCTCAGGCGGAAAACTTCCAGAAGATGGTATTGGCGATGTCGCGGGATATTCGCGTCATTATCGTCAAGCTAGCTGACCGCCTGCATAACATGCGTACGCTTGGTGCGCTCAGGCCGGATAAAAAGCGCCGTATTGCCCGAGAAACGCTGGAAATTTACGCCCGTATTGCCGGGCGGCTAGGCATCAATACGATCCGTATTGAGCTTGAAGATCTTTCGTTTCAAGCCATCCACCCCATGCGTTCAGAGCGTATCAAGCGAGCGGTCGCCAGCGCCCGGGGGAATCGGCGTAGCGCCATGCGTGAAATCCAGTCGTCACTGCAGCAAAGCCTGGATGAAGAGGTGTTGCAGGGCACGGTTATGGGGCGGCAAAAGCACCTGCTCTCGATCTATAAAAAGATGCGCGACCAGCGTAAACCGTTTGCTGAAATCATGGACGTATTCGGGTTTCGGATCATTACCGAGGATGTCGCCAACTGCTATCGTATCCTGGGCGTGGTGCATAACCTGTATAAGCCGGTGCCGGGGCGCTTTAAAGACTATATCGCCATCCCCAAGGCCAACGGCTATCAAAGTCTTCACACTACGCTGTTTGGGCCGCGCGGCATGCCGATTGAAGTGCAGATCCGCACCCGCGAAATGGAGGCCATGGCCAATAACGGTATTGCGGCTCACTGGCTCTATAAAGCGGGGCAGACCACGCATCCGATTGCTGAAGGCAGCCATGCGCGCGCCCGGGCATGGGTGAAAGGCCTATTGGAGATGCAGCGCCACGCCGGGAACTCATTGGAGTTTATCGAACACGTCAAAAACGATCTGTTCCCCGACGATATTTACGTGTTTACCCCAAAAGGCGACATCATGGAGCTGCCCCAAGGCGCCACGGTGATCGACTTTGCCTACAGCGTGCATACCGATATCGGCAATAACTGTATTGCCTGCCGAATTGACCGTCATCTGGCGCCGCTGTCAACACGCGTGGAAAGTGGCCAAACGCTGGAAATTATCACCGCACCCGGCGCACGCCCCAACCTTGCCTGGCTTAGCTTTGTCTCGACGGCCAAAGCGCGCTCGGCTATTCGCCACGCGCTGAAGCATCAGCAGCAAACCGAAGCGATTACGCTTGGTCGGCGGCTCCTTAACAAGGCGCTGGCGCCGTTTGAAACCAGTCTGGAAGAGCTTGACGACAGCGTACTTCAGCAAGCGTTAAAAGAGCTGGAAATAGCCTCACAGGATAGCCTTCTGGAGTCGCTGGGCCTGGGCAACCGTATGGCGAATGTGGTCGCCAGGCGCTTGATAGATGTCGCTCATGATGATCTTCTCGATTCCCGTTCAGGTACCTTTGATGGCGGTAAAGCCGTGCTGATTAGCGGTAGCGAGGGCATGGTGATTAACTTTGCTCGCTGTTGCCACCCGCTTCCGGGCGACCCGGTGTTGGGTCACCTTTCCATGGGCAAAGGGCTGGTGGTGCATCGCGCCGAGTGCAGAAACCTGACAGAGCATAAAAACGACCCTGATAAGCTGTTTACGCTTGAGTGGTCTGATGCGATTGATGAAGATTTCCCGGTGGCACTGCGGATTGAAATTGAAAGCCACCGAGGCCTCGTCGCGGAGCTTGCAGGGCTGGTGACCGATGCTGATGCTAATATTGAGCGAATCGGCATTGAGGAGCGCGACGCGCGCCTCTCTACGGTTAATCTAACGCTGTCGGTCAAGGGCCGCGTTCACCTTGCACGTATTATCAAGCGCATTCGTAATTTGCCGAACGTCGTCAAAATTACCCGTATGACCAATTAAATCCATTTAAAGCGGCCTGGCCGAACTGCCATTCGGCACCGGCCACGTAACGCTATTGCGGTCATTAACCCTATTTTGGAAAAAAACAGTATCCCTTTTAAACCTTATACAAACACGCTGGTTGGATAATTAACGCTTAATAATGACTGGTACTGAATAACGACGAGTACTAAATAACTGAGGAGCGAAACACCGCATGAGCAATAAAGCCGTTATTAATACTGACAAAGCCCCTGCCGCGATTGGCCCTTACTCGCAGGCGATCAAAGCAGGTAATACGGTCTATCTCTCTGGTCAAATTCCGCTAGACCCAGCGACCATGGAATTGGTCTCCGAGGATTTCGAAGCACAGGCACGCCAGGTATTTACCAACCTGAAAGCCGTTTGCGAAGAAGCCGCAGGCTCGCTTGGCGACGTGGTGAAACTGAATTTGTACCTGGTCGACCTGGATAACTTCGCCATCGTTAACAAAGTAATGGAAGAGTTTTTCTCTACACCGTTTCCTGCCCGCGCCGCGGTGGGTGTTAAAGCGCTGCCTAAAGGCAGCCAGGTAGAAGCCGAAGCCGTAATGGTCATCGGCGACTAAACCGTTAACGACGTTTTCGCTATAAAAAACACCGGCTGAGCGTTTAGCGCCCAGTCGGTGTTTGCGTATTGATTATCTCATCTGCTATCGGCTGCTTCGCTATCTGAAGTAACGCTTTTTTACCCGGAGTTTTTCAATCAGGCTTTCTGAGTCTCTAAAAAGCCGCCCTCTTTGAGTATCTGAGCGTAACCTTCACGGTAGCTGGGGTAGCTAAACTGATAGCCGGTTTCAAGGATACGTTGGTTGTTACAGCGCTTACTGGCCCGGCGGCGCAGCGGCGATTGCATGGTATCGGTTGACTCCACCTTCAGTTGCTTGCCGATCCAGGCCATCACGTTATGCAGCGTGACCGGCTCGCAGTCGCTACCCAGGTAAAGTTCCGCCAGCGATTGACCGTTTTCCTGACGGCGAATTAAATGCGCCAGAATACCGGTGCAGTCATCCCGATGAATGCGGTTGGAGTAGATAACGGGCGTAACCGCAGCGATACGGCCTTCCGCTACCTGATGAATCAAGCGGTCACGGCCAGGCCCATAAATGCCTGAAAAACGTACCACGGTGCCGGGTAGCGGATGGTTAAGCAGCAGTTGCTCCGCTTCATGCATCAGCATACCGGAGAAGCTGGTGGGTCCGATTGGGCTATCCTCGGTCACCTCTTCGCCTTCCTGCTGACCATATACACTGGTAGAGGAGACAAAAAAGACCCGACGAGGCGATTTTTTGTGCTGTTCCATCACGCTCAGTACGCGTTTTAGACCGTCCGGATAGGCGCTTTGGTAGGCGCTCTCTTCAAAGCGGTCAGCGCTTACGCTATAAATGACGTAGTCCGCTTGGGGGAGTGCAGATGCATTGGCCTCATCAAGATCATTAAGGTCAAGCGCCAGGGGTTCAATGCCGGTGTCTTTTAAAACAGCTGTTTTACGACGTACGCCAATGACGCGGTGCCCCTCATCAATCAGCTCGCGTCCTAAGGTAATGCCGAGATCACCACAACCGATAATCAGTATCGTTAGCTTCACCTTGTCCACTCCTTTTGATAAATATTCCCTATTGGATACAAACTCGCTGCGAGATGTGACATCGTCATCAGGATTTCCTGTCCCTTTTCGTCCCGCTGACTGCCATGATATTCGTCATGAGCTGCTACGAGAGGATGCCCACTGGCGCCGTTATGACTTTAACAGAACTTCGCTACATCGTAACCCTTGCCCAGGAGCGCCACTTTGGTCGCGCGGCTGAACGCTGCCATGTGTCGCAGCCCACGCTTTCTGTGGCGGTGAAAAAACTGGAGGAGGAGCTTGATATACCGCTGTTTGAGCGCTCCAAATCCACGATTCAGGTAACCCCCCTTGGCGAGAAGATCATTGCTCAGGCCCAGCGCGTGCTGGAGCAAAGCCGGCTGATTTATGAAATGGCCAGCGCGGGTAAGGATCAGCTATCCAATCCACTACGCATTGGAGCTATTTACACGATTGGTCCCTACTTGTTTCCGCACCTGATTCCTGCGATTGCCGATATTGCGCCGCAAATGCCGCTGTATATTGAAGAAGGTATGACCGGAACGTTACGTGCCAAGTTAAAAAATGGCGAGCTGGATGTCATTATTGTGGCACTGCCGTTCACGGACACCGATATTGTGACCAAGCCTATTTACGAAGAGCAGTTTGAAGTCTTGATACCGGCAAATCACCGCTGGGTAGAGCGCGAAGCTATTCGTAAAGAGGAGCTGCTGGAAGAGCGCTTGCTGCTGTTGGGTGAAGGCCACTGTTTTAGAGACCAGATTCTTGAGGCGTGCCCGGCGATTAGCCAAAAGCTTAACAACCCTAATAACACCTTGATTGCCGAGGGTGGCTCGCTGGAAACCATTCGGCATATGGTGGCGTCACGGCTAGGCATTACCGTATTGCCGCAGTCAGCGTTAGGCACCGATCAGTATGAAAACGCGATGCTTGAGAGTCGGCCCTTTGTAGACCCTGCCCCTTCACGGACGGTAGCGATCGCCTGGCGAGCCAGCTTCCCGCGCCCTAAAGCGATCGATGCCCTGGTGGATGCCATCAGCCAGTGCAAGCAGCCTGCCCAAAAGGGTAAAGCGCGCTCATGAGCGATCTTAATGGCCCCGTCACTGCGCTTAAAGGCGTTGGTGAAGCGTTGGCGCTCAAGCTTTCGCGGTTGGGCATTGAACACGTGAGCGATCTGCTTTTTCACCTGCCGCTACGCTATCAGGATCGCACTCGATTAACGCCAATCGGCCTGCTACGCGCTGGGCAGGAAGCCGTGATTGAGGGTGAAGTGACTGCCTCGGACGTTGTTAAGGGGCGACGGAGAAGCCTGCTGGTGCGCCTGCGCGATGGTAGCGGTATTCTAAGCCTACGATTTTTCCACTTTTCGCCTGCCCAACAGCAGCAGTTACACCCGGGCGTTTCGGTTCGTGCATTTGGAGAAGCGCGGGCTGGGGCCACCGGGCTAGAAATTTATCATCCCGAATATCGCTTGAATACGGTGGGTGAAACGCCGGTCGATGAGTATTTTACCCCCATCTACCCCACCACCGAAGGCTTGAATCAAGCCCGCTTGCGAGCATTGACGCAGCAAGCGCTTGGCCTACTGGATAGCGCGCCCGAAGCGCTACCCGATGTCATTCCTGACGCGCTGCGTCAGCGTTTTCACCTGCCGGGGCTGCACGCCTGCCTACATTTGCTGCATCAACCCCCGCCTGATGTGGACATCGAAAAGTTGACCAGCGGCCAGCATGCCGCCACGCGCCGTTTAGCGTTGGAAGAGCTTTTAGCGCATCAGCTTAGCCTGCGTGAAGTGCGCCTGCGTATTCAGGCCGACGGCGCCCCTCAGCTGCCTTCCGGGCGCAGCCTTCAGGCACGCTTTTTAGCCCAACTGCCGTTTGCCTTAACGGGGGCCCAGAGGCGAGTGCTTGAGGAAATTGCGCTGGATTTAAGCCGCCCTGCCCCCATGCTGCGCCTGGTGCAAGGCGATGTGGGATCGGGGAAAACCGTGGTGGCCGCCATGGCAGCACTAGCGGCCCTGGCAGGCAATTGCCAAGCGGCAATAATGGCACCTACGGAAATCCTTGCTGAGCAGCATTATCGGGCGTTTAAAGCGTGGTTTGAGCCACTGGGCATTGAAGTCGCCTGGCTTGCGGGAAAATTAAAGGGCAAAACCCGCCTGGATGCCAAGGCAGCCATCGCCGATGGCCGCGCACGTATGGTGGTTGGCACCCACGCGCTATTCCAGGACGATGTTCATTTTCAGTGCCTGGGGCTGGCCATTATCGATGAACAGCATCGCTTTGGGGTTCACCAACGCCTGGCTCTGCGTGAAAAAGGCGAAGCGGGTGGGTTAACGCCACATCAGTTGATCATGACCGCGACACCTATTCCTCGCACGCTGGCCATGAGCGCCTATGCGGACCTGGATGTCTCGGTGATTGATGAGCTACCGCCGGGGCGTACGCCGGTTAAAACCGTGGTGGTGTCTGATGAGCGCCGCCCGGAGGTTGTTGAGCGGATTCGCCGTGCCTGCAGCGATGGTCGCCAGGCCTATTGGGTGTGCACGCTGATTGATGAGTCCGAAGTGCTGCAGTGCCAGGCGGCGGAAGTCACCTGTCAGGAACTAACCGATGCGTTACCGGAGCTTGCCATTGGCTTGATCCACGGGCGAATGAAGGCCAGCGAGAAGGCCGACGTGATGGCTGCTTTTAAAGAGGGCGAACTGGATCTGTTGGTAGCCACCACGGTGATTGAAGTGGGAGTAGATGTACCTAACGCCAGCCTGATGATTATTGAAAATCCGGAACGTCTGGGGCTTTCCCAGCTTCACCAACTGCGTGGTCGCGTGGGCCGAGGGAGCACGGAAAGCTTCTGTGTACTGCTTTATCACCCGCCGCTCTCCAAAAGCTCCCGCCAGCGCCTAAGTGTCATGCGTGAGACCACCGATGGTTTCCGTATCGCTGAAAAAGATCTGGAAATCCGCGGCCCGGGCGAGGTGTTAGGCACCCGGCAAACGGGCCTAGCGCAGATGAAAATTGCCGACCTGGAGCGCGATGCTGACCTTTTAGAGCGCGTCACCGCGTTAGCGTGCGAGCTGCAAAGCGAACCGCAAATAACCGCCGTACTAGTGCGGCGGTGGTTGGGCGAAGCCGCAGGCCGCTACGGGCAGGTGTAGCGGTCAGTCACGATGCGTTTAAACGCTAGCGTTAGGACGGGTAGCTTCCTCGATGGAGGTTGATGTGCGGGTCAAGCGATTAGCCGCCTCGCCCAAAGGTGCTAGCTGTTCGGTGATGAGGCGTAGTTGGCTTTGAATAGGGCGATACATCACCATGGCCTGTTCGTCCGGGTTCGCCGCGCCGGACTCATCCAACTGTGTGAGTAGCTCGCTGACGGGCTCATTGAGCGGTGCAACCAGCTGACGCTTGTCCAACTGCTCGGCAAGCTGGTCCAGAAGTTCGCTGATCCGTTTAGCGGATGGCATCAAGGCGGCGTCATCCTCGCCTTCCAGCAAGCGGTGCCGGTGGGCGCCCAGGGCCGAGAGGTGGCTAAGCAGCGTATTGGAGAGCACCAAAAAGCGTAGGCCATTATCGGCATCCTGTTTGCGGTAGTGGCCCGGCTCGTGAAGCATATTGGTGAGCAGGGTAGAAAGTGCGGCATCGGCATTGTGGGCATTGCGCCGTGCCAAGCGGTACGCAAGGTCGTCCTGCTTGCCCTCTTCATATTGATGAATAATTTCATTTAGGTAGCGGCGGTGGTTGGTAATTGTCTTCGCCGCTTCCCGATACAGCCGGCGGCCCTGCCAATCGGGCAGAATAAAAAACACCGCTAGCCCTGCAATCAGCGAGCCAATTAAAGTGTCAAACAGGCGCGGCCAGATAAGATCGAAGCCGTCGCCTACCTGGTTAAAGCTGCACAGCACCAGCAAAGTGATGGAGGCTGTCGCCACGACATAGCGTTTTTCCCGGTTGGCAAAAAAGGTGACGCCAGCGACCACCGCGATTACGCTCTGAACGCTTGGCTGGGGAAACAGGCTGATCGACACCCAGCCTGCCGTAAGGCCAAGTACCGTGCCCAAAATGCGTTGGGAAAGAAAGCGTCTCGTCGTGGCGAAGTTAGGCCGACATACAAACAGGGTAGTCAGCAAAATCCAGAAGCCTTGTTCGGGGTCCAGCCACTGAAGCAGGCCGTAGCCCGCCATGAGCGCGGTTGTCAGGCGTACCGCGTGGCGAAAGGTGGGGGAGCCAAGCGTAAAGTTGAGCTGTACTCGCTTCCACGCTTCCAGCAGGCTGGAGGGCGAGCGATCATAGAGCGCGCTATCTCCGCGGTCGCTGGTGGTATCCGGATTATGAGCACTGGCGATCTGTGCTTCGAGCGTCGCGAGGTTGTCCGCCAGCGCATTAAGCGGGCGCATCAGTTTGCGCCATTCGGGTTTGCCGCGTTCGCTCAAATTATCGATAGAGGCCCTAAGGTCGGCCAAGGCTTGTTCACTCTGCTCATGGTCAAAAGGGCGCTTAAGCAGTAACGATTTGGCTAACTGACGACAGGCACGGCCCTGCTGATCCAAAAGCCGCTGGCAGCGAAACAGTACGTCATGGTGAAAAAATGCTTCGGTGAGGGCGCTGTAGGGGTAATGGGTCGAGCTTGCCCGTTCATGGATATCCTGCGCAATAAAGTATATCTGCAGGTAACGGTTAAGCTTTTGGCTTCCTCGCTGGCCTTCCAGACGACGAAAAATCATCTCTTTTGCCTGGTTGAGGGCATCCACCACTTTGCCGTTCTGGCGTGCCAGCGCCACGCGACGGGCTTCTACATCGACCCCGCGTACGGGTTCAAACAGCGCTGATTTAAGAATCAGAAACTCGCCCAGCGTCTTGTACACGCGCGCCATGCTCTGCTTGACGGGTTGACGAGAAAAAAGAACACACCAGACAACGGAAATAACCCCGTACCAGGCCGCACCCGCCAACAGCAGCAACTGGCGTGAGGCCACATCGGCATCCACACCGCCGTGCTGCTCAATATTGATCATTGAGTAGATCGATAAAATCAGCGTGCCTGAGGCAATCGTGGCGTATCGCTGGCCGATAGCGCCCAACATGATGAGGGTGAACGTGGATATTCCCAGCCCCAGCGCAAACAGCCATGGCCAAGGAAACAGCCACTGCACGATAAATGAGGCTGAGGTAAAACATACCAGGGTTACCAGCAGCGCCTGTAAGCGGCCTTGCCAGCTGTCATCGGTTTCGGAGAGCGCGCAGGCGATAATGCCCAGAAACAGCGGTATTACCAGGGCGATGTCGCCAAGATAAAGGCTAAATAGCAGGGCTGCGCTGAATGCGATAAAAACGCGCAGGCTATAGGCAAACTTATCAAGTGTCCAAAGACGCCGAAGCGGCAGTGAAATAGGCATAGACGCTCTTATTGTCAGTCGTTGTTAGACTTTAGTATAAGCCATGGAGCTGGTTCGTTGCTATGGTTTTGGGGTTATCACGTTATGCGTTTTAGAGCAGGTAAGCTCCTACCATTCGACCACACGCTTGCCTATATTATCGCCATTGAGCAACCCAATGAGCGCTGCCCCCGATATTTTCAAAATTGCGCGTAATACCAGAAGGCGCCGTGTTATTGAGTTGCCTGGCGTAATCAGGAAAGCGGTGATTCAGTACGGTCTTGAGCCCCAAACGGTGCAGCCAGTCACGCTTGTCGGTACGTCCGGCCGTTACGATCACGTTTGCCCCTGGCGCTGTGCCAACATTATGGTGGGAGGAGGGCAGGTGAAACGCGTAGGAACCCGCCACCTACGGGTGGCGGGTAGAACCGCTGAAAAAGCGTTACAAATACTTCAGCAGTTTTTGCAGCTTGTTCATATCGGTGGAGTCACCGACAAGGCGTACCTCGCCGTTGAGCATTCCATCGAGGAAAGCTTGCTGCGTTGGCTTTCTAAGGATACGTAATGCGGCTTCCTGATCGCGAAAGCGCAATTCAAGATCCAAATCGACTGGCAGGCCTTTACCTGAAGAGACCCCTTTGGGGGTCATCCGGTAGTAGCGAGCAATGCTCAAGTCTTCCGTTGCAATGCCCCAGTCTAGGTGGCGCATCCTTTCAAGCTGTTCACGAAAGCGCGGCTTGCGGCGCAGGGCACGCTTGAGCATTAGGCTCAATAGCCACAGCGTCAGCTTGAGTTTCATTAGGAAACGGCGTCCTTAAGCGCTTTACCCGGCTTAAAGGCAACATTTTT
Organism: Halomonas sp. AOP22-C1-8; assembly: GCF_052378905.1. NCBI lineage: Bacteria > Pseudomonadati > Pseudomonadota > Gammaproteobacteria > Oceanospirillales > Halomonadaceae > Halomonas > Halomonas sp. AOP22-C1-8. The sequence continues at coordinate 29,523 of NZ_JBQSYD010000004.1, forward strand.
GCTGGCCGGAATTTGTAAAGGAGCACCCGTTTGCGGGTTTTTTCCGGTACGTGCTGCACGCTCACGTACGGTAAAGGTACCAAAACCAATCAATGCCACATCTTCGCCTTTCGCAACGCTGTTGGTGATTTCATCCAGAATAACATTCAGGACTTGGCCTGCCTTGTCTTTGGATAGGTCGGCACCCTCAGCGATGGCAGCGGCGAGTTCAGGTTTGCGCATAGGAAATTCCCTCATTAAAAGTAAGCGTAAAGCATCGTGGTGTTGTTAAAAGCACTCACTAGGCCAAGCTAGCTTATCCAGCCTAGACGTGAACGCGATAAAAATCAGCCCAGCAGTGTGGGAGCTGCTCGGGAAAGCTCCACTTTCCGTCTCACGCAGCCGCCTGTCAACGCAAAACCGACTAAATTCCCGTCTTTATCTTCGGCAAGCGCCGTCATATCACCCCCTTCGCCCTCAATTCGCCAGCGTTCGGGCATCGCCGAAGGTGGATAGACCACTACGGGCAATAGCGGCGTTTTCACAATGATGGGCCAGGCGCCAAAGCTGACCTGCGTTGGTGAGCCGGCAAGTGTTGCCGAGAGTGCTTTGGCACTGGCTTGTAATGGCTGGACGTACATGGCATTGAGGCCTTCTATACAAGCAACATCGCCCAAGGCATAAATATGCGGGTGCGAAGTGCGCAGATATCGGTCTACCTGAATACCTTGTGGTGAAACGGCAAGCCCGGCGGCCTTTGCCAGCGCGGTTCTTGGCGTAAGGCCGGTTGCCAGTAAAACAATATCGGCGTTGACGGTGTCATCGTTGCTAAGCGTTAGACGAATCGTACTGTCATTATTCGGGGCTAACTCTTTAATCGTGCGGTGAAGCGCAAGCTTTATACCGGCTTCCTGAAAGGCATCACTCAGCGCAAACCCCAGCGGTTCTGGTAATAGCCTGGGTAACGGCATGGCCTCTGGAGCAATCAGGGTGACTTGATGGCCACCTGCCTGCAGGTCGTTGGCAAATTCACAGCCGACTAATCCTGCGCCGATAACGGCAATACGCGTGGGGCGATCGTTCAGCGCGTGATGGAACAGGCGATAGTCGTCGAGATCGTTAATGGTAAAGCAGTAGCGAGCAACGCTTTCTGGAATGGCAAAAGGCACTCGGGATTCAGCACCGGTCGCCAGCACCAGCGTATCGTAGGCAAGTGTTTGCCCGTCACTAAGCTGTATAGTGTGCGTGTCTGGTGTCACGTGTTCTACTGACGTATGGGTAAGCACATGGGCATCCAGCTCATCGGCCAGTACCGCGGCTGAATGCCTGGCCAACTGGTGGGGCGAGAGGCGTTTTGCAAAGCCGGTAGATAACAGCGGCTTGCTGTAGTCCTCGCCGCTGTCTGCGCTCACCAAAATAATCGAGCGCTTATCGCCTTGGCGGCGTAGCGCACGGGCAAGCCCAATGCCTGCCATGCCGGTGCCAATGATGATCAACTCAGCGTGGCCAGTCGGGTTGCTAACCGGATGTGATGCAGGCATGCCATCCCCAAATAATCGGTGTCGTAAAAGCTTTTAAGACCACCATGTTACACTAGCTTCTCTGTTTTTTGCCCAGGAGTATCTGGTGGTGACGTCCTCTTTTCGGCAAACGCATGCCTTTCCTGTTTGGCAGCCCGTGGCTGCGTTACGCCCCGCCATGAGCGCTGCCTGGTGGGAGTGGGTTGCGTCTACGGATTCACTAACGGCTCGCTTGCAAGCGGCAGGCGCAGGGCAACCATTCCGTGTTCGCCTGCTGCGCCAAGGCGCCGGCGTGCCTCTGCATGATGAAGCGCAGGCGTTGGGGATTGAGCTTCGTCGCTATGCCTGGTTAAGGGAGGTCGCCCTGTGCGTGGGTGATAACCCTTGGGTGGTCGCACGTTCGGTTGCCCCCTTAACACAGCTAAAAGGTCAGCGATTGGAGCAACTGGGTGAGCGCTCGCTGGGCAGTTGGCTGTTTCGCCAGCCAGATTTAGTACGCGGCCCGCTTGAAGCCACGAGGGGTGCGCCACGTTTTGCCTTCCCTCAGGATGCTGGCGTGAAAAGTTGTTGGGGGCGGCGCTCAGTGTTTCAACATGGTGGGTTATCGCTACTCGTACAAGAGTACTTTTTATCCACCATGGCAGATGACCTTCGTTTGTCTTCGCGGTAGGCTTGCTCGGCATCTCTTCTTTACGTGAGGTAGGCATGGATCGTTCTTTGTTGCGGCCAGTCGGATGGGCGCGAGTCGCTGATTTTTTACACTTAATGCGCCTGGACCGCCCCATTGGTACCTGGCTATTGATGTGGCCTACCTTATGGGCGCTTTGGGTGGCTACAAACGGGGTGCCTGGCCGCAACGTGCTGCTTATTTTTGTGGCAGGTGTTTATGTTATGCGCGCTGCTGGCTGCGTTGTGAATGATTACGCTGACCGCCATGTTGATGGCCACGTTAAACGCACGAAACAACGTCCACTGGCGACGGGGCGAATCAGTGAAACCGAAGCCCAACTGCTGTTTATTGGGCTGGTCACTGTTGCGTTTGTGTTAGTGCTGCTGACCAACTGGTTTACGGTGCTGCTGTCGATTGGTGGCGTGATCCTGGCGTTTATCTACCCCTTTATGAAGCGTTACACCCATCTTCCTCAGGTGGTGCTGGGGGCGGCTTTTTCGTGGGCAATCCCCATGGCGTTTGGGGCGGTGCTGGGATATGTACCTGTGGAAGCCTGGTTGCTGTTTTTTGCGAACGTACTGTGGACGGTTGCTTACGATACCCAATACGCCATGGTCGACCGTGACGATGACCTAAAAATTGGTATTAAATCAACGGCGGTGCTGTTTGGCAGTGCAGACCGCTTGATGATTGGATTACTGCAACTGGCGACGTTGGTGCTGTTAGCCTTTGTGGGTGTTCGTGTGGGGCTGGGTGGTTTTTTCTGGCTGGGCCTTGCCGGTATGGCGGCCACCTTTATTCATCAACAGCGCCTGATTCGGCATCGTGAACGCGACCCGTGTTTTCAGGCTTTTTTGAATAACTACTGGTCAGGGCTGCTGGTTTTTGCCGGCATTGCGCTAAGTTGGTGGCCAGTGGCCGGGCCGCTCTAGCAAAGCGTGATTAGCGCCTGTCATTCGTTCTTGTTATTGGCTATTGTCATATAAGTGTCATCAAGTCATGGTGTTATTGTCACTGAGATGTCATTGAATTACCTTTCATTGAGCACCGTGAGGCCCTGGAATGACCGCCAAGACCGTTTTGATTGTCGATGATGAAGCACCTATTCGCGAAATGATCGCAGTGGCGCTGGAAATGGCTGACTATCGCGTGCTTGAAGCGGATAACGCCCAGGATGCCCACGCGTTAGTCGTTGACCATCAGCCTGACTTACTGCTTCTGGATTGGATGATGCCAGGTACCAGTGGTATTGAGTTGGCGCGACGCCTTAAGCGTGAAGAAGCCACCGCCGAAATGCCGATTATTATGCTCACCGCCAAGGGTGAGGAAGACAATAAGATTCAAGGCCTTGAGGCGGGCGCGGACGACTATATCACCAAACCCTTCTCGCCCCGTGAGTTGGTCGCGCGCTTGAAAGCCGTATTGCGACGCACTACCCCGCGTGGCGTAGAAGACCCCATTGAAATTAACGGCCTTCTACTCGACCCCGTCAGCCACCGTGTTAGTGCGCATGGCAAGGCGCTGGAAATGGGGCCCACTGAATATCGCCTGCTGCAGTTCTTTATGACCCACCAGGAGCGAGCCTATACGCGCAGCCAACTGCTGGACCAGGTATGGGGCGGCAATGTGTATGTTGAAGAACGCACAGTGGATGTACATATTCGGCGCTTGCGTAAGGCGTTAGGCGATGTGCATCAAAACCTGATTCAGACGGTACGGGGTACCGGTTATCGTTTCTCAGCCCGGGTGTAACTGTGCGCCTATGGAGCCGTGAGCTTTGGCGTATTGCCTGGTTAGCGACCATAGGTGTTTGCCTGGGGTGGCTGCTAGGCTCAGCGGGCCTTGGCTTGGCAGCCGGGTTGGCCGTTTGTCTTTTTTACCATTTACGCCAGTTGCGCGTCCTCTTTCAATGGTTAACCCTTAATCCTCATAACGAGCCCCCGGCTGCGGGTGGCATGTGGGGGGATTTGCTTGATCGTCTTTACCGCTACCAAAAAAGCCAGCGCATTACACAAGGTCGATTGCGGTCTACGCTTGCGCGTATCCAGGAATCCTCAGAGGCCATGCGCGACAGCGTGGTAATGCTCGACCGCCACGGTGATTTGGAGTGGTGGAACAGTGCAGCGACAGATATGCTGGGCCTACAAACCGCGCACGATCGTGGCCAGCACATTACCAATTTGTTGCGTGACCCACGCTTTATCAGCTACTTCAACGCCCGCGATTACAGCGAACCGCTTACGCTGACCTCACCCATTGATGAGCGCAGCATTCTGCAATACCAAATTACCTTGTATGGCGACGATGAGCGCCTGGTGATGGCGCGGGATATCACTCGTTTGCACCGCCTTGAGCAGATGCGCAGAGACTTCGTGGCCAACGTCTCCCATGAGCTGCGTACGCCGCTTACTGTTCTTTCTGGCTACCTCGAAACCTATGGTGACTTGGCTGAGCAGCTTCCGCCTCGCTTGGGCAGGGGGATCGAGCAAATGCAGGACCAGACGCAGCGCATGCAAAATCTGGTTAACGACCTGCTGCTTTTGTCACGCTTGGAAATTGATCAAGGCGGGCAAGACCATCAGGCGCTGTCGGTTGAGCAATTGCTTAATAGCGTCTGCCAGGATGCATTGGCGCTATCGCACCGTAAGCATGTTGTCCGTGTTGCTATTGAAAGTGACGCCCAGCTCATAGGGAGCGAGCAGGAAATACGTAGCGCCATTTCTAACCTGGCTTTCAATGCGGTGCGATATACCCCAGAGGGTAGCCAAATTATACTGCGCTGGGCGCCCATGGAAGATGGAAGCGGATGTATAGAAGTAGAAGATGATGGAGAGGGCATCGATCCTGTCCACCTCCCCAGGCTAACGGAGCGCTTTTATCGGGTTGATAAAGGCCGGAGTACCGCGACAGGCGGTACTGGGCTTGGTCTTGCCATCGTTAAGCATATCCTGCTGCGCCATGATGCTCAGCTTCAGGTTGAATCGCACCCTGGCGAAGGTTCGCTATTTCGCTGTACTTTCCCCGCCACTCGGCTGGCTGCTACCTCCTAGCCTCCTTCCTGGTCTTCTGTATAACCTTTATCCAAGCGTGCCATATGGACAAGCCATCTATGGTTCAAGTCTGCTCATGTGTCATTTTTAGTCAGTTATGGTGGTCCCTTATACACGATCAGCGAGCATGATTGGCACGCGGTATTTGTTTTAAGTTGTTTATTAATAAGAAATATTTTTTTATTTTTGTTTTTTGGCATCACATCTGCATTAATCTGGGCAAGGAAGATTACCGCAGGAAATGGTACGCCAGGAAGGCACTTCCTTAAGGTAAGCGGTATCAACAGCGATCGAGGAGAAGGAACATGATGTCCAAGGAACTACTCAAGAAAGCTGGGATTTTAGGTGTAACATTCGGTTTACTGGCAAGCCCCTTCGCTTTTGCCCAAGAACCAGTAGACCCGAGCCACGATATTACTGCTGATGAAGAACCCGTGCAGCCGCAATCATCTGGTACAGGTGCAGGTGGTGATGCATCTACCTATGATGCAGACGAGCTCTCAGATATGAACGGTGAAAGCGCAGGCGATACTACTCGCCCCGGTGCAGGTTCTTCTCAACATAAAACTCATAATGAGTCGATGGATGGCGGTCCAACGGGCGTAACAGGTGGCGGCGATACGTCATTTGAGCCGAGCGACCTGCCTGAGCAAAATAGCTCTGTGACCACTGGTCAAGATCAGTGACCAGCGGTTTAAACACTCAGCGCTAAAAATTTGTACTACAGTTTAGGAACGAGCACGGGATAAGGATGTCCCATCGCATGGATGCTCATCGATTCATGGATTGAATCAAGCGACAATCAGAGCGTTAGTCAGGGTAAATTCCAAGGTTGGAGTCCCGCAAAAGGAGTGGAAGCTAGCGCTAGTTATTGTCCATAGATGCGAGGTTAGGGCCCTGCCATGGCAGGGCCTAATCTTGTTATGTAGCCTTTGATGAGCAGTCGTGTTTGGCTGGTTTTAAAACTGAACCCCCCCTATCTACGTTTTTTTAACATTACACCCGCTCATAATAGTTTTTTTCACGATTCTCTTGTCCCACGGCGTGATGACCCCTTTCATGCTTTTTAAACGCAAAGGTTGATAACGAGCTTTTTAGCTTGTTCACCATGGTGCTGTGCCAACACTAAAAAAATGTTAGCTTGTTATTTACTTGGATAGCTTTATTTGTGTGGTCGTGTTTAAAAATATTTTTAATCATTCAGCATTTCACGAATTTGGGACGTTTGGGCACTTGGACCATAATCTTGCAGTCAAAGACACTGATCGCTTCTCACCCTTCAGTGCAATGGTATTTACGTTAGTGTGATAATAGCCAAGACAGGTGAGCGGCACCCCACATCAGGAGAGCGTTATGTCATTTAAAGCAGTTTTAAAAACGGCAGGTGTTTTAGGTATTTCTATCGGTTTGATTGCAAGCCCGCTAGCTTTTGCCCAAAGCTCTATTGAGCGTACTAAAGATCGTGCAGTCGGCAGCGATGTCATCGACATGCCGCAATCCACTAGCACGTCTAGTCCTCACTACTCACCCAGTGAGCTTAACCATAGTCAGCGTGATCATATGAACGGCAACTATGCACCGTCAAGCCAGCTGCAGCGGGATCAGGATGGCACCCAGCGTCGTAACACCCATTCGTTCGAATCGACCGAGTTAAATCACAAAGAAGGCGATAGCCTGGACTGGTAAACCACTACTGAAAGCATTAAAAAACCCGTTAAAGCGGGGTTTCGCGTCTAAAAGCGTAGAAAAAAGCATGGCTTTTCAGGTGTTATGAGGGCCGCTGGATCGTAAGCTCATTTGCCGTACGATAATATTGGTCCCACATGAGTACGGCTCCCGCTACGGCCCCCGGAATCAGAAAAAGATTGGCAAGCGGTATCCAGGTAACCAGAGTCACGAGCCCGCCGTAGCTGAGGCTTTGCCACCAGCGCCTGGAAAGCCGTTGACGCATATCCTTGAACGAGACTTTATTATTATCCATAGGATAGTCCAGATAGGTAATGGCCATTACCCATGCGGAGAACAGCCCCCATAGAATCGGCGCAAAGAGGTTGAGCCCTGGAATCCAGCTGATGATAAAGAGGGCAATGGCGCGTGGGGCGATATACGCGAGTTTGACCAGCTCTCGGCCTAGCGCATCAAGCGCCGTTTTGGTCAGCCCGCGATCATCCAGCGGTATACGGCCTGTTTCTTGAATTTCCACTTTAGCCGCTAAAAAGCCGTAAAACGGCGCCGCAATAAAGCTTGTTATCAGGGTAAAGGTGAAAAATACAATGACAATAAGGCTAACCACAAACAGCGGCCAGATCAGCCAGGAGAGCCAATCCAGCCAAGCAGGCACTAATGTCATCCAGTGATCAATCCAGCCCGAAAAGCGCGTAATCACAAAGCTGAACATGGCGGCATAAACAATAATATTGACGAGGATAGGAAGAAAAATATAACGCCGCAGGCCTTTTTGATAGACCAGCCGCGTACCTCGGCTAAGCGCTGTTATTGCATCCAACATTCAAGCAGTCCTCATCAATACAAACGTCCAGGCGGGTGTCCGCCCAGACGTATTGCAAGAGGAAATGCCTCATGGGTCAAGGCTTTTTCGTTACCCTCTGGTCGACGGTATCCAGGTCGCTATGTCGAATATCGAGCCCCTTCACGAGATACACAACGTACTCCGCCAGGTTGTCGGCATGGTCGCCGACGCGTTCCAACGCGCGCAGCACCCACATAATGCTGAGTATTGAACTAATTGAGCGCGAATCCTCCATCATGAAGGTCATCAATGAGCGCATGGCACTGCCGTACTCATCATCGACCGACTCATCTTCACGCACTACCTTCATCGCCAAGTCGGTATCGAAACGGGCAAAGGCTGTCAGCGCATCGCGCAGCATTTTACGTACATGCTCACTGATATGGCGAACTTCAATTAAGCCACGAACCGTGCTGGTGTTTTCGCTGAGCAGGATTGCATTACGCGCAATCTTGCTGGCTTCATCGCCGATACGCTCAAGATCTGAAGTGGCACGAATAACGGCAAGCACCAGGCGTAAGTCTGATGCTGCAGGCTGGCGGCGTGCCAATACACGGGTGCACTCTTCATCAATTTGCAGCTGAAGATCGTTCACTTGCCGGTCGTTATCGCGCACTTTTTCAGCCAAGCGGGTATCGTTTTCCAGCAGGGCGAATACTGCATCCTGAACCTGTTTTTCCACCAGGCCGCCCATGGCCATCAGGTGGGTTTTTAGCTCTTCCAGCTCCTGGTTGAACTGGCGCGAGATATGCTGGCTGTGGGTATCGCTCGTAATATCCATTGAGCACTCCTGATGTTGGGTTAGTTAGGCCTGATGATTGACGACTACGTCATGCGGCCGGTGATGTAGTTCTCGGTGCGCTGTAAACGCGGATTAGTGAAGACCTGGTCGGTAGGGCCGTACTCAACCAGCTCTCCGTTGTGTAGAAAGGCCGTATAATCGGAGACCCGTGCGGCTTGCTGCATATTGTGGGTGACAAGGATAAGGGTTAGCTGTGATTTAAGGTTACGAATCAGCTCCTCAATCTTCAGCGTTGAAATTGGATCAAGCGCTGATGCCGGCTCATCCAGTAGTAGCACATCCGGTTGAACGGCTAGCGTTCGAGCGATGACCAAGCGCTGCTGCTGACCACCTGATAGCTGCCACGCCGAACGATGCAGGCGGTCTTTTACCTCATCCCATAGGGCTGCTGAGGTCAGCGCCCACTCGATAATGTCATCGCGTTGCCGCTTGGGTAGGCGATGCTGTAAACGCAAGCCAAAAGCGACGTTTTCATAGATCGACATGGGAAACGGATTGGGCGTTTGAAACACCATGCCTACCCGGCGGCGTAGCTCGGTCACGTTCATCTGCGCGGCGTAAATATCCTGCCCTTCAAGCTGAATATGCCCACTGTGTTCCACGCTCTCGTTAAGATCATGTAACCGGTTAATGGCACGTAGCAGTGTTGACTTGCCACAGCCAGAAGGCCCAATAAAGGCCGTTACCCGGTGGCGTGGCACACTCAACGTTAAATTACGCAACGCCGATTTCCCCGCATAGGCGAGGTTAAATTGGTCGATACTCAAGGCGCAGTGCTCGGATGAAAAGTGCGTCACCGGCGCCTGTGGGGCATTGGCTATATCTAATGACGCTAGCATTCGCTTCCTCGTTGGCGCCTAAAATAATGACGCAGAAATATGGCAGTTAGGTTAAGCACCAAAATAATAACCACTAAAAGAAGCGCCGTGGCGTAAACCAGAGGCATAGCGGCCTGTACATCTTCGCCATGAAAAGCAGTATCAAATAGATGATAGCCAAGATGCATAAATTTGCGCTCCAGGTGCACATAAGGAAACTCACCGTCGACCGGCATTTGCGGAGCTAACTTGGCAACCCCCACCAGCATAAGCGGAGCGACTTCGCCTGCGGCGCGGGCGATAGCGAGAATAACGCCAGTTAGCATGGCAGGAGTAGCCATGGGCAGGACAATACGCGTTAGCATTTCCAGACGGGTGGCCCCCAGCGCTACTGCCCCCTCACGCTGGGCATCGGGAATGCGAGCAAGCCCTTCCTCGGTGGCCACAATCACGACAGGAAGCGTCAATAGCGCGAGCGTTAAAGAGGCCCATAAAAGACCGCCGGTGCCGAACGTTGGCGAAGGCAGTGTATCGCTGAAGAACCAGCTATCCAGCGTGCCGCCAATGCCGTAAACGAATACGCCAAGGCCGAATACGCCGTACACAATGGAGGGAACGCCCGCCAAATTGCGTACGCCAATGCGCACTAACCGGGTAAGTCGGTTTTGATGAGCAATTTCATTAAGATAAATAGCGGCCAGTACGCCAAAGGGGGTGACGATTACGGACATTAAAATGACCATCAGTACAGTACCGAAAATAGCCGGCCATACGCCGCCACTGGTATTGGCCGCACGCGGGCCCTCGCTTAAAAACTGCCAAACGTTAGTGCCCCAAGTGTGCGTTTTTTGCCACCAGGACATGGCATTAGGCGCCAGTGCCTGGCTGACGCTGTCCAGAGGTTGGCGTAACGTCTCGCCCTGTGCCGTGACCAGCAGCAGCTGCCCCGGCGGGCGCTGATTAGCCGGTAGGGTAAGTGCATTGTTTAAATAGTCCCACGCTTCGCGGCCATGCAGCGATTGCTGGTCAGTTTCTACTGCGGCCAAGCGACCAATAAAACTGCCCCACGGAGCACGTTCCAGGCGGATCAGGTCGTGCGGTGTTGTACGTGAGGTAATATCGTCGATATCTACCCAGTGCCAGCTGACGCCGTCTACATCACGGTTACCTTTAAAATAGAGGCGCTCAACCCCGGCTTCCTGAGGCAGCGGCGTTTCGCGAATAGCTTGCCCTGCAACAACGCTACCCGAGCGTAGTGTTATCTCTTCAAGCGTGGCGGGCCAAAAATGGCCTAACCCACGAACAAGCAATAGTGTAAGTAACGCGCTTAACATTAAAAGTGATAAGGCAACGCTAGCGGCGCATAGCCACGGCCATAGTTTATCGAGCCGATGCCTGGGAGCGGCGGCGAATAGGCGGCTCATTAGTAATGCCCTGCTTTATGGTAGCGGCGGCGCATACGTAAGCGCACTGCCTCGGCTAGGGTATTTACCAAAAACGTAAATAGAAACAGCACCAGCGCCGCTAGAATCAGGTGATGATAGGTAAACCCGCCGTGGGAGGCTTCAGGGAGCTCAATCGCAATGGCGGAGGCCATTGAGCGCATGCCTTCAAAGGGGCTGGCGCTCAGCAGAGCGGTATTGCCGCTGGCCATTAACACAATCATGGTTTCACCTACCGCACGACCCATGCCTATCATCACTGCAGAAAAGATGCCCGGTCCCGCCGCCGGTAGCGCGACTTTCCATAGCGCCTGCCAGCGGCTGGCCCCGAGCGCTTGGGCGCCTTCCATCATGGAGAGCGGGACGTCGGCAAGGGCATCTTCGGCAAGAGAGTAAATGCTGGGTATTACTGCAAAACCCATGGCGATGCCTACAATCAGCGCATTGCGAGTGGCATAGTCCATGCCCCAGCGCTGTTCTAACCAGCGGCGCAGATCGCCGCCCAGAAAGAGTTGCTCCAGCAAGGGCGTAAACCACACTGCCAGCGCCACCATGCCGACAAGCCAGGGTACAAGCCATAGCCCGGCCCAGGAAAACGGCAGCCGCCGATGCCAGCGAGACGAGGCCATGTGCCAGAGTACGCCCGCAAGCCCCGCGCTGATTGGTAGCCATACCAGCAGCACCAGCGTACTGGCCAGGTTTCGCTCCACCCATGGAGCAAGTACTAAACCGGCAATAAATCCCACTACCACGCCGGGCATTGCCTCCATCATCTCAAGAGTCGGCTTAATCCGGCTGCGCAAGCGTGCTGACATGAATAACGCCGAGTACATGGCGGCGCCTAAGGCGATAGGTAGCGCGAAGAGCATCGCCGCCAAGGCCGCTTTAAGCGTTCCCCATACCAGTGGCGAGAGCTTATCGAAGGCAAAGGTCTTATCCAATGCCAACAGCGGCAGCGTTTCCCAAAATAGAAACACGCCAATCGCCAGAATCGCGAGCAGCACCGCGATGCCTCCCGCCGTAATAAGGCCGGTGGCGACACGATTTTTAAACTGGCGTAGCGGCTGGTAAGAAGCAGGAACGCGAGGTGGGATCATATCAACATCATAGGGAAGGCATGGCCGTCGCGAAGATGGGTTGCATGGTGAGTTCTCCTTACTCTAAGACACTTTTATGACAATTGGATGATAGTGAGCTACCAGTGTTGCTGATTTGCGAGTTCATCATCGGGCAGCGGTACAAAACCCGCCGCACGGGCAATTTGCTGGCCTTCTTCCGATAGAATAAACGCTAAAAATGCCTGCTCGGCGGCGGGTAGTGACTCATCTGGCGGCAAATTAACGTAGAGGTAAAGGTCGCGTGATAGCGGGTACTCGTTACGCTGAACAGCCTGCTCGCTGGGTGCGATTTCTTCCCCCTCCTCGGTAACAAAGCGCAGCGTATGTACCATCGGTGTCAGGTGATTATATCCGGCATATCCCATGGCGTTGGGTGACTCACCCACGGCCGCGACAACAGCAGAAGAGCCCGGGTGCTCGCTGATGTCGCGGCGGAATTGGCCATCACACAGCACCTCGTCCTGAAACAACCCATAGGTGCCCGATGCCAGGTTGCGCCCATGTAGGGCGATATTTCCATAGGGCCACTCGCGTGTGGCGGCCAAGTCGCTCCAGCGTCTTATCGGCTTATCGGCGCCGCACGCTTGGCCGGTGGAAAAAATGGCATCGGCCTGTTGGCGCGTAATGGCCCGCAAGGGGTTGTGACGATGAACGACCAGAATAAGCGCATCTCTGGCCACCTTAAGCTCTAGCGGTGGATAACCGTAGCGATCGATAAACGCTTGTCGCTCTTGGTCATTCATGGGGCGTGACATGGGGCCAAGCCGTGCAGTGCCCGCCGTAAGCGCTGGCGGTACGCTGGCCGAGCCAGTAGCCTGAAACTGCACGTTAATCTCTGGATAGCGCACGGCTAGCGCCTCGCCCCAGCGCAATATGAGTCCGGCCATGGTGTCGGAGCCAATCGCACTCAGGGTGCCGCTAATCGGTTGTGGTTGCCCCCAGGCAGCTGATGCGAATAGCATTAGTACCGTGGTAAGCGTAAAACACAGGCGATTTTTCTTCCCTGACGACCAACCAATGCGCTTCAAACGTATGCCCTCGTATGATTAACTAATGCCTTATATTGCTATGCAGCAACCACACAACAATAACCCTATTAAGCGACCGACTTATGACACTTTTAGAAACCGACCTGGATGATGCTCCGGCCCCCCAAGGTCTGCTCACACTCAAATTACTGGCTTCTCGACAGGATACCAACCTTTACGGCGATATTTCGGGCGGGTGGCTGGTTAATCACATGGATCAGGCGGCAGAACTGGCAGCCGGTCGTGAGGCCGGCGGGCGTACTGCGACAGTGGCCATCGAATCGATGGATTTCTTAAGCCCTGTGCGCGTGGGCTCCATGGTGAGTGTTTATACTCATGTACAGGAAATTGGCCGCAGCTCTCTTAAGATCGATGTCGAAGTATGGGTGCGTATCCCTCATGGGCGGCGCCTTGAAGAGCGCCAAAAAGTCACTGAGGCGCGTTTCGTCATGGTCGCTATGGACGATAATGGTCGTATCCGTGCCGTGCATGGTTAAGGCCTGCTGACCCTTCATCAGATGGCACAATGGTTTGCAAAAAAAGGGCGCCTGGGCGCCCTTTTTATCAACCGTGGGTAGCGATTAACCGCCAACGGCATCACGACCTTTCAGGTAGGCATACTCGCCGATATCACTGAACGGGCGGATAAGGTTCTGGAAGTTAGCGTACGACTCATAAATGCGCCGTGAGTCTTCATCGCTCTCAACCTGGTTTTGAATCACGGCTTGTGAGGATTCGTAGAGTGCCTGAACAACATCGTCGGGGAATTCGCGTAGCTGAACGTTATGTTCATCAACCAGAGTCTCTAGCGCCTGCGCGTTGCGGTAAGCGAACTCCGTGTACATGGCCAGGTTGGATGCACGTGCTGCTTCGCGAATAACGTCCTGCAGATCTTCTGGCAAGGCATTCCAGGCATCCAGATTGATCATTGTCTCGACGGTTGCGGTCGGCTCGTTCCACACCGTGGTGTAGTAGTAGTCGGCCACTTGATGCAGACCAAACGCCATATCGTTGTAAGGGCCTACCCAGTCGGCGGCATCCAGAACACCCGTTTGCATCGAGGTGAAAATCTCAGAGCCTGGCATATTCACGGTGCTGACACCGATGCCGTTCATGGCTTCACCGGCAAGTCCTGGCAAACGCAGTTTAAGGCCCTGCATGTCGTCCAGCGAGTTGATCTCTTTCTTGAACCAGCCCGCCATTTGAGGGCCAGTGTTGCCCACTGCGAACGGCTTAAGATTATGCTTGGCGTAAACCTCGTCCCACAGCTCCTGACCACCGCCGTGATACAGCCACGCATTCATCTCAGTCGTTGACATGCCAAAGGGCACGGCGGTAAAGAACTGGGCAGCCGGGAGCTTGCCACGCCAGTAATAGGGCGTGGAGTGGCCCATCTCTGCCGTTCCAGCCGATACCGCATCAAACACTTCCAATGCAGGTACCAGCTCGCCTGCGCCGTGTACGCGGATTTTCATACGGCCGTTGGAGAGCTGCTCAACGCGGCGAGCGAAGTCGTTGGCGCCCGTGCCTAGCGCCGGGAAGTTCTTCGGCCAAGAGGTCACCATGTCCCAGGTATACGTTTCATCTGCATGCGCGGTCGCTACAAAGGGGGCGGCAGCGACACCGGCAGCACCTAAGCCAGCGGTTTTTAAGAATTGGCGGCGTTGCATGGCGGCTATAACTCCGAATAAATACGATTATTATTGCGTTACGCGTGAGCGTACGTGTCCGCTCGCCAGTATGCGCTAACCCGGTTTTATTGGGCAACCTGTTAAGACACTTCCCCTTAACATAGGCGTTACAGCGGGATTAGCTTGGCAAACCCCAGCACTAGCCACTTAACGCCCTCGCCTTCAAAGCTCACTTGTACTCTGGCGCGTGCGCCTTCGCCTTCGGCATTAAGAATAATGCCTTCACCGAAGACGGCGTGGCCAACACGTTGGCCCACATGCAGGGCAGGTAAATCGCCATCGCTTTCAACACGCTGCTGCGCAAAGCTGGTGCGGGCGGCGGTCACCGGGCGTGAGATATGGCCGCGCAGGCGAACCTCTTCAAGCAGGTGCGGCGGTAATTCACGCAAGAAGCGCGAGGGGCGAGGAAACACCTCTTTGCCGTGTAAGCGGCGAGTTTCTGCGTGGGTCAGGTAGAGTTTCTGCATGGCGCGGGTAACGCCCACGTAGCAGAGCCTGCGCTCTTCTTCCAAACGCCCCGGCTCTTCGAGCGACATTTTATGCGGGAACAGCCCCTCTTCCACACCGGCAATAAATACCACCGGAAACTCGAGGCCTTTGGCAGAGTGAAGCGTCATTAACTGTACGCTATCTTCAAACTCTTCAGCTTCATGGTCGCCCGCGTTAAGCGCCGCCTCGGAAAGAAACGCTTCCAGAGCGGCCATGCCTTCGCCCGCCTCGGGCGTTTCAAACGCATCACCCTGGGTAAAGGCTCGGGCAGCAGTGACCAGTTCTTCGAGGTTTTCGACCCGCGCTTGGCCTTTCTCTCCGCGCTCACTCTTATGGTGCTCAATCAGGCCCGTATGCTCGGTGACGTGGTCGATAATTTCGTAAAGGGTTAAGCCTGCCGCGTCGTTATCCAACTGCTCTATCAGGTTGGCAAACGTCTGTACCGCATTGGCCGCACGGCCCTTTAACGTACCGTCCTGAAGGGCATCATGCAGCGCCTGCCAAAGTGAAATACTCTGTTCGCGCGCGCGCAGGCGCAGAATTTCCACGGTACGTGTGCCAATGCCGCGGGTTGGCACGTTGATCACGCGTTCAAGCGAGGCGTCGTCATCGCGGTTAAGCAGTAAACGTAAATAGGCGAGGGCGTTCTTGATTTCCAGGCGCTCGTAGAAGCGGTGGCCGCCGTAAATGCGATAAGGCATGCCTTGACGAATCAGCGTCTCTTCCAACAGTCGCGACTGAGCATTGGAGCGGTAGAGAATCGCAATATCACGGCGGTTAACGCCTTCATCGACCTTTTCTTTGATAGTGTCGACGATATAGCGCGCCTCTTCCAGGTCGTTAAACCCGGCATAGACGGAAATAGGCTCGCCCTCGATACCATCGGTCCACAGGTTCTTGCCCAGCCGGTCACTGTTATGACTGATCAGCGCATTGGCAGCATCCAGAATGGCACTGGTTGAACGGTAGTTCTGCTCAAGACGCACCGTCTGCGTTTGTGGGAACTCCTCCTCAAACCGGCGAATATTCTCGACCTTGGCGCCGCGCCAGCCATAAATGGATTGGTCGTCGTCGCCCACTGCGGTCATGGGGGTTTGCATGCCGCTCAGCAGCTTTAGCCAGGCATACTGCAAGGTGTTGGTGTCCTGAAACTCATCCACCAATATGTGCCCAAAGCGCTCACGATAATGATTTAAAAGCGCCGGGTTATCCCGCAGAAGCTCAAGACTTCTAAGCAGTAGTTCACCGAAATCCACCAGCCCGCCGCGTTCACAGGTCAATTGATAGCGCTCGTAAAGCTCTACCATTTGCGCCATGTAGGCATCGCCGTCAACGTTCACCTGATGCGGGCGTAAGCCCTCTTCCTTGCAGCTTGAGATGAACCCCTGGACCTGACGCGGCGGAAAGCGCTCATCGTCAATGGCGTAATCCTTGAGCAGCCGCTTCACCAGCCGGAGCTGATCATCGGAGTCAATGATCTGGAAGTTTTGCGGTAGCCGAGCGTCCTGCCAATGGGTTCGAAGCAGGCGGTGAGCAATAGAGTGGAACGTGCCTACCCAAACATGGCGCAAGGAGATTCCCTGCAGGGCTTCAAGGCGCGTGCGCATCTCGCGGGCAGCCTTGTTGGTAAAGGTAACTGCCAGTAGCGCATAGGGCGACAGGCCCTCTGCTTGCATCAGCCAGGCAATTCGGTGAACCAGTACCCGGGTTTTACCGGAGCCTGCACCGGCCAGCACGAGAAGATTGCCCTGAGGAGCGCTGACTGCCTCACGCTGGGCTGTGTTGAGCTGATCGAGTATCGCCGTGACGTCGTCCATAAAAGCCGCTGCCGGATCGAAAAGGGGCGGCTAGTTTAGCACAGCAGGCGAACTGGCTGTGCATACAGGCGTTAGCGTACGACGATTTAGTTGTCTTCAGGGTAGCGCAGGGTGTTCAGGCTTTTCTTCACCGATTTAAGCTGCTCAGCCAGTTTGGGGCCGCGGGTTTTGGCAACGCCTACAGCGAGCACATCAATCAACACCAGGTGGGCGATGCGAGAGCTGAGTGGTGTGTAGATCTCGGTATCTTCGTGAACATCAATATACAGCGGCAGGCTGACCTCTTCTGCCAAGGGGGAACCGCTGGGGCACAGGCCAATCACTGTAGCGCCCGCTTCACGGGCCAGGCGCACGCTGGCGACCAATGCTTTGGTCCGGCCCGTTTGAGAAATAGCCACCACCACATCGCCCTCTTTAAGGGTCACTGCCGACATGTTCTGCATGTGCGGGTCCGCATAGGCCGATGTAGATATCTGTAAACGGAAAAATTTGTGCTGCGCATCAAACGCGACAGCGCCTGAGGCGCCAAAGCCGTAAAACTCCACCCGATTGGCCATCGTCAGCGCATTAACCGCTTGGCCCAGTGCGTCGTTATCGAGCCGGTCACGTACCGAAAGCAGGGTGCCGACCGTGGAGTCAAAAATACTGTGTGAGAACTCAGCAACGGAGTCACTATCGTTCATTGAGAACTGCGCGAATTGGCTGCCAGACGCCAGCATTTGCGCTAACTGCAGTTTAAAATCCTGAAAGCCATTGCAGCCCAGGGCGCGACAGAAGCGCACCACGGTAGGCTCGCTAACGTTGGCTTCGGTGGCGAGGTCAACGATCCGCATGTGGATAACCTCGTCAGGATTACGCAGTACAAAGCGTGCCACTTTTTGTTCGGAGCGGCGAAAGTGCTCCATGCGGCGTCTCATCTCATCGAACAGGGCGCGACTCACGTTCAGCTCCTCGATTATCCAGTGCGCGCGTTTTGCACTGCGCGCTTTGCTGTATTTGTCAGCATTTGCCACAGTATGCCTGAGTGATGGCATAAAAGGGCAGCGAAACGATGTTTAGGCGTTCGTTTAAAAGGCGTTAACGCATTTCGCCAGGTTTCGTCATCATACTGTCAAGTAAGGTATAGTAAGAAGTGAAGTGTCGCACTGCATCATTCAACAGTCGCCACAGATGCAGGTGGACGAAGACATATTCACCTGGAGGCACGTCGATCATGAAAAACGTCGAACGAATTACCTCGGTCAAAAGCGAGTTGCTGGATATTTTTATGGGCATGGAAGTGGATGAGCATGCTCAGCGCCAGCGTAGCGCCGCACAACGCAATTTACGGGCTCGCCGAGGAATTGAGCTGCATCGGGAGTTTCAGAAGTTATACCGGGATATCGCCCCCCTGCCAGACGATGACGAACGGCAAGAGAGCGAGTTGCACTAACGGCATGTAGCTCGGTGTTTAAGCAGTACCCACATGGTGCTGCCCTGCCAAGCGGCAGGGCGTAGGCATCGCTAGATCAAGCCGGTCAGGAATACGATAATCACACCGATTGGCGCCACGTACTTGGCGAGTAGATTCCACAAGGTGAAATCGTAGATATCTAACCGTAGCTCCTTGCGCGCTTCTTCTTTGTCCAAACATAGCGAGAAGAAGATAATCGCGCCTAGGCCCGTCAGCGGCAGCAAAATCTTGCTGGTGAAGGTGTCGAGGAAGTCAAAAATGTTGAGGCCGAATAACAGTACCTCGGACCACACATTAAATGACAGCAGCGCCGCCACACCGAGTACCCACACCGCAATACCGCTCGCCAGTGTCGATCCTACCCGGCTCAAGGGCGTGCGCTCTTCGATTGTCTCAACGACTGGTTCCAGCAGCGAGATAGCCGACGTAATGGCGGCAAACGTCAGCAGCAGGAAGAACATCAAACCGAGAATAGTGCCGCCCGCCATGTTGCCAAAGGCCAGAGGTAGCGTTACGAAGATGAGTCCTGGGCCTTCGCCTGCGCTTAGCCCGTTGGCGAACACAATGGGGAAAATCGCAAGACCTGCAAGCAGGGCAATGACCGTATCCAGGATGATAACGGTACGCGCTGTGCTAATCAGGTTGACGTCTTCGCCCAGATAAGAGCCATACGCCATCATGATGCCCATACCCAATGATAGGGTGAAGAAGGCTTGGCCCATCGCCGCTAGTACGACACCACCGTCGAGCGCACCCCAGTCAGGGCTGAACATGAACGCAAGTGCTTCACCGAAGGAGCCGCTTGTTACGCCATAGCCGACCAGAATCAAAAGAAGCACGACCAGCGCAGGCATCAGAAGTCGTGAAGCGGCTTCAAGCCCCTTGGTCACACCACGCGCCACGATACCAATGACCAGCACCATGAACGCGGTATGCCAAAGCAGAAGCGTTGTAGGGCTGCCCAGCAGGTCGCCAAAAATAGCCCCGACGGCATCAGCATCCTGGCCATTAAACGTCCCGATCACCGACCCCAGCGTGTAATTGAGTGACCAGCCGCCGATAACACTATAAAAAGATAGAATTAAGAAGGCCGCCAGAACGCCACTAATACCGATAGTTGCCCAAGCCCTGGAGCGCCCGTGACGCGTGGCAAGGTCGGACATGGTGTTAATCGGGTTTTTCTGGCCCCGGCGACCAATCATCCATTCTGCTACCAGAATGGGTAGGCCAACCAGCGTTACGCATGCAAGATAGACCAGAACAAAAGCAGCGCCGCCGCTTTCACCGGTCATATATGAGAAGCGCCAGATATTCCCTAAGCCTACCGCTGAACCGGCAGCTGCAAGCACAAAGCCCATACGCGATGACCATTGTGCATGTGCAAGTTTTGCCATACATCACCTACTGTTGGTTGAATTGTAATAAGCCGCTATGCGCCCCATTTACGCATGTTCGAAAAGCACAGACGGCTCTGCGCTTTTCAAAGAGTATGCGCAATTTATCCGATCAAGAGGCCCCGTGCCAGTTAGGTTAAATTAATATTAGCTTAAAACAACAGGTTTTGTGCCTCACCTGGAAAGTCGCTAAGCGGGGGTAGGTCGGCAAGTTCGCCAAGCGCATTGTATAGCTGGCGTGCCATCTCGGGAGACTCGTGATTATCAGCAGTATGCACAAATAAGAAAGGGGTTTTCCCCTGACTTATCCACAGGTGGAGGCGGGCTTTCCAAGGGGCGAAGTAGTGCGTATTAATCGTTTTGTCAATATGGCCAATAAAGCGAATGACCGGAAAATTACCTGTGGAAAGCACGTGTAACGGGAGTTTCGGCTTTTCCTGCTGAGCATGGGCAAGCCCCGCGTGGCCCTCGGCAGGGGTTGAAAAGACAGGGCGTACATCCAGCATTACACGGTTGGCACAATAAGTTATCAACAATTGGTTAAGCGCTTTTTCAGCTGCGCCTTTGTGGAAAAAAACAGGATGACGAACTTCAACCGCGCATGGTAAGTGAGCGGGCCAAGCAGCCAGTAAGGCCTCTAGCTTTGGTAGCTCCTCGGGACCAAAGTCGCGCGGTAGTTGGACCATGGTAGGGCCGAGACGATCATGCAGTGGTTCAAGTGCGGCTAAAAAGGACCAGACATCATCCAAATGGGTAAGCCGCTGGTCATGGGTGATACTGGCAGGTAATTTAAAACAGAAGCGAAAATGAGCAGGTGCCTGGCGAGCCCAAGCGGCAACGGTTTCGGCCTTTGGCGCACCGCTATAAAAGGTCGTATTGCCTTCCACGCTTGAAAATACGCTGGCATAGTCGCTGAGCAGATCTGTCTTGGCGTGGCGGGCATACAGGCTGCCTTGCCAATCCTGGTTGGCCCACATGGGGAGGCCTAGGTAGAGGGGGAGGGTCATGGGGCAACGAGCCTGCTGCATTTATAAAGCGTACTAATGTAGCATGAATAGATGTTTTAACGCCGCCGTATAACGGGTCGATAGCCCTCAATAACAGACAAGGAAATCCAATGCCGACTACGCCACGTGTCCTGGTGCTCCATGGCCCTAATCTTAATTTGCTGGGTGCTCGGCAACCGGAAATCTACGGTGCTGCAACGCTTGATGACGTCAACAGTCTGTTACTTGAAAAGGCGACGACTGCGGGGTGGAAAATTGACTGCCTGCAGAGCAATCATGAAGGCGTGCTGATTGATGCCATTCATGCGGCAAGGCTGGATGGAACCCTAGCGATCATTATCAATCCAGCCGCCTATACGCATACCTCAGTAGCCATTCTGGATGCGCTCAACGCTTTCGATGGGCGGGTCATTGAAGTGCATATTTCCAATGTGCATAAGCGCGAGAGTTTCCGGCATCACTCCTATATTTCGCTGCGCGCGGACGGTGTGATTGCGGGGCTAGGCATACAGGGATACTTGGCGGCAATGGATGCTGTCGTGAATGGCGTTTGTTAAGCGAGCTTGTTGGCTGGTGCTATCGCAGCCAGTCTTGGGTGGGCAAGATTATAAAAAGGTAGGCGTTTTAACTGGGAATGTGTGCATGCTTTGGAGGGTCGTGGTCAGTGTAAAAACAGATAACGTTCCCTGTCATACCGCTAGGTATGACAGGGAACGTTATTGATCCTACCAAAATGATCTGCAGACACACGTCTTCTCTTGTTGGCCAGCTTTTACCTAACACTCAATCGCATTAACCGCCAAACCACCCTTGGACGTTTCCTTATATTTGTCCAGCATGTCTTTGCCGGTATCACGCATGGTGCGGATAACTTTATCTAAAGAGATAAAGTGAGTGCCGTCGCCGCGCAGGGCCATTTGGGCGGCGTTGATCGCCTTGACGGTGGCAATCGCGTTGCGCTCGATGCAGGGCACCTGAACCAGCCCGCCTACTGGGTCGCAGGTCAAACCAAGGTTGTGTTCAAGACCTATTTCAGCCGCGTTTTCGACCTGCTCAGGCGTGGCGCCCATCACCTCGGCCAAGCCAGCGGCGGCCATGGCGCACGCTGAGCCCACCTCGCCCTGGCAGCCCACTTCGGCGCCGGAGATGGACGCATTTTTCTTGCATAGAATACCGATGGCACCGGCGGCAAGCAGGAAGTCCACCACATTGCGGTCATTGGCACCCGCCTGGAACTTCATGTAGTAGTGCAGCACGGCGGGAATAATACCCGCTGCCCCGTTGGTCGGGGCCGTGACCATGCGCCCGCCCGCGGCGTTCTCTTCGTTCACCGCCAGGGCAAAGATGTTGACCCACTCCATGGCGGAAAAGGTTGTGGCGATCAGGCAGTCGTTCTGCTCGGCCGCCTGCAAGCGCTGATGCAGCTGCCTTGCCCGGCGTTTAACGTTAAGCCCACCGGGCAGCACGCCTTCATGGGTCAGACCGTTATCAATGCACTCGCACATGGCCTGCCAGATGCGCCACAGCTCGTCTCTCACTTCCTGCTCGCCGCGCCAGGTTTTCTCGTTCTCCATCATCAGGCGGCTGATACTCATGCCTTCGCGCTTACAGATGGCGAGTAGTTCTTCGGCGGAGTTAAAGTCGAAGGGGATCTCGGCGGTGTCCATGTCTTCAAGCTTGGCATCTACCTGGTTTTGGTCAACCACAAAACCGCCGCCTACCGAGTAGTACGTGTTGGCGGTCAGCAGGCTGCCATCTTCGGCAAAGGCGCAAAGTTTCATGGCGTTCGGGTGATGGGGCAGGCTCTCTTCATGAAAGATAATGTCCTGGTCCCATTCAAACGTGACATCTTTCTGGCGCCCCAGCGATAGGCAGCGCGTCTCTTTCAACGCCGCAATCGTGGTGTTGATAGTCGAAGGATCGATGGTGTCCGAGCGTTCGCCCAACAAGCCCATGATAATGGCATGGTCGGTTCCATGGCCGATGCCCGTGGCGGAAAGCGAGCCATACAGATGCACTTCCAGGCGGCTCACCTGGTCGAGCAACTGGCTATCGCGCAGAACGGCCGAAAACTTGAAGGCCGCCATCATGGGGCCGACCGTGTGTGAGCTGGAGGGGCCGACGCCAATTTTGAAAAGGTCGAAGACACTAATAGGCATGGAAGACCTCTGAATGGGAAATAAAAAGTCGACTCACCCAACGTTGGACAGGGGAATCGCGAATTAATGCCGCGTAACCTGGTCCTGGCGTCGATTAATGAGCAGACTTGATGATTGTTCTGTGGATGAAAGGAATAGCGTCAAGCAAGCGCGGCTAGTTGCCAAATACCACCGTGCGCCCATTGTGCAGAAAGACTCGCCGCTCAAGGTGATAGCCAATAGCGCGGGCGAGCGTCAGACACTCTATATCGCGCCCTTTGGCGACCAGGTCCTCAGGGTAGTGTGCATGATCAACTGGCTCCACCCCTTGAGCAATAATCGGCCCCTCGTCCAAGTCGTTATTGATGTAGTGCGCCGTAGCGCCTACCAGCTTAACGCCTTTTTCGTAGGCCTGGTGGTAGGGCTTGGCACCTTTGAAGCCCGGTAGTAGTGAGTGGTGAATGTTGATGGCTCGCCCGCTCAACAGCTCGCACATGCTCGGTGACAATACCTGCATGTAGCGCGCCAGAATTACTAGCTCCGCCCCGGTATTCTCAATAATCTCGAGTACCTGGGACTCCTGCTCGGTCTTGGTCTCGGGCGTGATAGGCAGATGATAGTAAGGCAGATCATGCCAGCTCGCTAAGGGCTCAAGATCCGGGTGATTGGAGATAATCGCCTTGATATCCAGTGGCAACTGCCCGGTACGGTAGCGATAGAGTAGGTCGTTTAAGCAGTGATCTGCCTTGGATACCAGAATGACCGCACCCGTGCGCTTGGCGGGAGGGGTCAGCTCAAACGTCATGCCGAAGTCGGTGGCGCGTGGCAGAAAATTCTCCTGAAACGCCTGCTCATCAAACGCTTCTCGCTCGGGACGAAACTCCGCTCGAATAAAAAAGCGTTCACCCAGCCGATCATCAAATGAGCTTAGCTCGGTGATATAGCAGTGCTGCTCTTTTAAAAAGCGGGTCACCACATCGACCGTGCCCAGAATGCTGGGGCATTGGGCGGCAAGTATCCAGGTATCCGTCATTCGGCTCATGGCGCTTCTCTTTCATCAGCTTGATCAGCAGTCAGGGCAGGCCGGTGGTACCGGCCTGCCGGCTTATTATTGTGTGTCGATACCATATTCCGCCGAGGCGTCGAGCAACCAGCGGTAGCAGTAGTCGGCAAAACTGCGGCGCACCACCAATTCCCAGTGTGTCTCGGAAGGGCGGCGCAAAACCACGGTGGCCTTGGCAAACATGGTGGTTACCCCCTTGCCCACGGTAAATGTGCTGGGATGTACGTCATAGGAGATTGACTTCATCAGCACCTCGCGGGCGTTGTCGCCGCTTAGCGTTAGCACTGTCTGGCCGCCGCTTGCATTGACGATGCTCACGTGGGCATCGCCCAAGGCCTGGCGCAGCGCACTTTCTAGCGCGCCCTCTTCGCCGCCCGGCACAATCACTAGCCACTCGTCGGGTGAGAGCCACTGGATAGTGCGCTCGCCGCTATCGTCGTGTTCCAGAGCATTGGGCTTGGCCGGTAGGCTCATGCCCAGCGTGGCGCGAACCGCTTCATCGAGCACGATGGCCCCGCCGCGCAGCACCAGGTGGCCCAGCAGTGCTTTTTCACGCAGGACAACGCCTGCCTGACCGTTAGTGCGGGGCGCCGGGTGCTGCTGGTAGCTCCACGCCAGAGGAGATTCGACCTGCGGATTGCCGTCGGGCACGGTGTTGAACTCGCAAACGTTAGGTACACTCGCGTTAGACATGCTGGCGCTCTCCTTTTGGATCGATGAAGACAGGGCTTACGATTTCAGCTTCATGCACTGTGCCATCGGTCATGGGAATATAGACGGTCTGCCCCATCCGCTCGTGACCACCCATTACCACGGCAAGGGCGAAGCCGTGTTTGAGCGAGGCGCTGTAGTAACTCGACGTTACGTGCCCCTTCATGTCCATAGGGATCGACTGCTTGCCGTCAAAGACGACCTGGGCGCCTTCCTCCAGTACCACGCTTGGGTCTTTGGGTTTCAGGCCGACAAACTGCTTGCGGTCCGTACGGCGGGTATCGGGGCGTGACAGGGCGCGCTTGCCGATCCACGGGAAGGGCTTGTCGTAGCCGATCGCCCAGCGCATTCCA
The DNA here is from genome assembly GCF_052378905.1 of Halomonas sp. AOP22-C1-8. Taxonomy (NCBI): domain Bacteria; kingdom Pseudomonadati; phylum Pseudomonadota; class Gammaproteobacteria; order Oceanospirillales; family Halomonadaceae; genus Halomonas; species Halomonas sp. AOP22-C1-8. Next base: position 54,596 of record NZ_JBQSYD010000004.1, read on the forward strand.
AGATCTTCCGGCGTCACCGAACCGTCGGTATCCTGGCCGACAATGATCAGGCCTTTTTCCGCACGCAGGACGTGCATGGTTTCGGTACCGTAAGGCGTCAGGTTGTACTTTTTACCGTGCTCGAAAAGCTTCTTCCAGACGTGCATGGCGTAGTTGGCTTGCACGTTGATCTCGAACGCCAGCTCGCCGGTGAACGAAATGCGGAAGATGCGCGCGGGCACCTCGGCGACCGTGGCATCGCGCCAATCCATGAACTTGAAGTTCTCTTTATCAAGATTCATGTCGGTCAGCTCGGACAAAAGCTTGCGGGCGTCCGGGCCGGTCACGGTCATGGTTGCCCAGTGGTCGGTCACCGAGTTGAAGTAGACCTGAAGCTCCGGCCACTCGGTCTGGTGCCACAGCTCCAGCCACTCGAGCACGCCTGCCGCGCCGCCGGTGGTGGTGGTCATCAGAAAGTGGTTATCGCCCAGGCAACTGGTGGTGCCGTCGTCCATCAGCATGCCGTCGTCTTTACACATCAGGCCGTAACGCACGCGGCCAAGGGCGAGCTGGGCCCACTTGTTGGTATAGACGCGACCCAGGAACTCGCGGGCATCCGGGCCTTGAATATCAATCTTGCCAAGCGTCGAGGCATCCAGAATGCCCACGCCTTCGCGCACCGCCAGGCACTCGCGGTTGACTGCATCGTGCATGGTTTCTTTCTTGCCATTCACGGTGCGGGGGAAGTACCACGGGCGTTTCCACTGGCCCACGTCCTCGAACTCGGCACCGTTTTCAACGTGCCACTGATGCAGCGCGGTGTAGCGCTCAGGGTCAAACAGCTCGCCGCAGTGACGGCCAACGATGGCGCCAAAGGTTACCGGCGTATAGTTGGGCCGGAACACGGTGGTGCCTACTTCGGGAATCGAGCGTTTCAGGCAGCGTGCAGCAATCGCCATGCCGTTGATGTTGCCAAGCTTCCCTTGGTCGGTACCAAAGCCCAGCGCGGTGTAGCGCTTGACGTGCTCAATGGATTCAAAGCCTTCGCGGGTGGCAAGCTCAATACCCGCCGCGGTGACATCGTTTTGCAGGTCAACAAACTGCTTGGGCGCGCGCAGGGCGCTCTTTTCATGCGGCACTTGATAAAGCGCGCAGGAAGGCGCATCACGCCGCGCTCGCGTGGCGGGTAGGGCAGCTTCCTCGGCGCTGTTAAAGCCGCTATCCAGCGCTGCCTGACACCCAATGCGAGCGCCATCGGCAAGCGTTTCGCCGAGGGCATAATAGCCCGCCACGCCGCCAGCCGACTGCATGCCCTTGACCGTGCCGGGCACAAAACCTAATAACTCTTCGTCCCATGCCGGGCGTGTGCCGGTGTGTGAGGAGAGGTGGATCACCGGGCTATAGCCGCCGGAGGTGGCGATGGTATCGCACTCAAGCTCTTCGGCTTTGCCGGTCACCACGAAACGCTCAAGATCAATGGCCGAGACGCGTGCGCCGGTAACACGCTGATTACCGCGTGCTTCGATGACGGCACTGCCGGTGATCACGCGAATACCGCTGTCGCGTGCCTGGCGAACCAGGTCGCCATCGGGGTTGGCACGGGCATCAACAATGGCGACGACCTTACGTCCAGCTTCTTTCCAGTCGAGTGCTGCGCGGTAAGCGTGGTCGTTGCTGGTGGAGAGCACCAGGCTGTTGCCGGGCACCACCGCGTAGCGGCGAATATAGTTGGAAACGGCGCCTGCGAGCATGGTGCCCGGCAAGTCGTTGTTGGCGTACACCAAGGGGCGTTCGTGGGCGCCGCTGGCCAGCACCACTTGGCGGGCGCGCACGCGGTGCAGACGCGCACGTGATTCACCGGGGAAGCCCGCTTCACGGGCGGTATCGGCCAGGTGCTCGGTACGCCGCTCGTGCAGCGTGACAAAGTTGTGGTCGTGATAGCCGTTGGCGGTGGTGCGTGGCAGCAGCGTCACGTTATCCATCGCGCCAAGCTCTTTTACTGTTTGCTCAACCCAGCGCGTCGCTGAAACGCCATCCAGGGTTTCGCGGCTATCCAGTAGCGAGCCGCCCATCTCTTCCTGTTCATCACACAGGATCACGCGGGCACCGGAGCGCGCGGCAGAAAGCGCCGCGGCAAGCCCCGCTGGGCCCGCGCCAATCACCATCACATCGCAGTGATGATGCATGTGATCATAAATGTCCGGATCGGACTCGGTCGGTGCACGACCCAGCCCCGCGCCCATGCGGATGTACTTTTCGTACGTCATCCACATCGAGGCAGGGGCCATAAAGGTCTTGTAGTAGAACCCTGGCGGCATAAAACCACCGCCCAGCTTGCCTACCCAGCTCATTACGTCACGCTGAACGTTGGGCCAACCATTGGTACTGCGTGCCACCAGGCCGTTGTACAGTCCCTGCTGGGTAGCGCGTACGTTGGGCACCTGGGTGTCATCCTTGGCGCCTAACTGAACGACGCCATTGGGCTCTTCGGCACCGGCGGCGACAATGCCGCGAGCGCGTGAATACTTGAAGCTACGGTTGACGATGTTCACGCCGTTGGCGAGCAGTGCCGAAGCGAGCGTGTCGCCTTTCAGACCTTGGTAACGCTGACCGTTAAAGGTGAATTCAAGCACTTGGGAACGATCGACACGCCCACCGGCATCAATACGATTTTTCTGGGTCATGACGAGGCCTCCTCATTCAGTGCTTTGTTTTCAGGCCGTGCGCCCACGGTCTGCCAGCCGCCATCGGCCACCTGAACACCTTGTTCGTGACGAGCATCGGGCGTTGCCGCCGTAATGCTTGGCTGCTCACCCATGGGGTAGGTTTCGAGAATTTCGTAGGTCACCGTATTGCGGGTGATATTGAAGAACTTGCGACAGCCCACCGAGTGCACCCACATTTCGTGGTGAATGCCGCGCGGGTTGTTGCGGAAGAACAGGTAGTCACCCCACTCCTCGTCGCTGGTGTTGTCCGGGTCGGAAGGGCGCATCAAGTGGGCCTGGCCGCGAGGGTGGAACTCCTCTTCCTCGCGGTGCTCCTTGCAGTAGGGGCAGAAGATATAAAACATGATGGGCTCTCCTCAGTGCGCCACGCCAGCGGCGCCGTGTTCATCAATCAGCGCACCGGTATTGAAACGGTCGATGGAAAAAGGCGCAGCGATGGGGTGCATTTCACCCTTGGCCAGGCTTGCGGCGAAAACATGCCCGGAGCCGGGGGTCGCCTTGAAGCCACCGGTGCCCCAGCCACAGTTGAAATACAGACCTTTAACCTTCGTTTTGGACAGGATCGGGCAAGCATCCGGGCAGGTATCGACGATGCCGCCCCACTGGCGGTTCATACGCACCCGAGAGAACATCGGGAACATCTCGACGATGGCCTGAAGGGTGTGCTCGATGGTCGAGTAGCTGCCGCGCTGGCCGTAACCGACGTAGCCGTTGATGCCCGCCCCGATGACCAGGTCGCCCTTGTCGGACTGGCTGATATAGCCGTGAACGTGGTTGGACATGGTGACGGTATTGAGGACCGGCTTGAGCGGCTCGGACACTAATGCCTGCAGCGGATGGGATTCCAACGGCAGCTTGATGCCCGCCATGTTAGCCAATACGCCGGAGTTGCCCGCCGCCACGCAGCCCACGGTATTGGCTTCGATATCACCGCGGTTGGTGTGGACGCCCAGCACCTTGCCATCGCGAATCTTGAAGCCGGTGACCTCGGTATTTTGCAGAAGATCCACGCCGAGAGCATCGGCACCACGCGCATAGCCCCAGGCCACCGCATCGTGGCGCGCCACGCCGGCACTCTTCTGCCAGGAAGCGCCCATGATCGGGTAGCGGGCGCGGCTGGAAATATCCAGTTGAGGCTCGATCTCCTTGATCTGTTGCGGAGTGACTACCTCGCTGTCGATACCGTTCAAACGGTTAGCATGAACGCGGCGCTGAATATCACGCATGTCCTGCAGGGTGTGGCCCAGATTGAGTACACCGCGCTGGGAAAACATCACGTTGTAGTTCAAATCCTGGGAGAGGCCCTTCCACAGATCCAGCGAGTGGTTGTAAAGTCGCCCTGATTCATCCCATAGATAGTTAGAGCGTACGATGGTGGTATTACGTGCGGTGTTGCCGCCGCCCAGCCAGCCCTTTTCAACCACGGCGACATTCTTGATGCCGAACTCTTTCGCCAGGTAGTAAGCAGTGGCTAGTCCGTGACCGCCACCACCGACAATGATGACGTCGTAGCGCTTCTTGGGCTCAGGGTTGCGCCACTGGCGCTCCCAGTTCTCGTGATGTCCAAGCGCATGTTTGACCAGTCCGAAGCCGGAATAACGTTGCATAAAGTTTCTCCTTGATCGGCTCCGCGGAGCCGGCTGGCGGCTATCGTCAGGCGATTGAGGCGCTATCGGCTACGTGCTCACTGGTGGTTTGGGCTTGGCCATATACCGGGTAGTGGGCACACAGGTCGGCGACGTTTTCACGTACCTGGTTTTCTACGTCAGTGGTGTCCTGCTGGTCGGCCAGTACGTCAAGAATGTCGCAAATCCAGCCTGCCAGGTGCTCACAGTCTGCCTCAACCATTCCGCGGGTGGTTACCGCCGGAGTGCCAATGCGCAGGCCCGAGGTAACGAAGGGGCTTTGCGGGTCGTTGGGCACGGTGTTCTTGTTGACCGTGATATGCGCGCGCCCAAGGGCTGCGTCGGCATCTTTACCGGTAATGCCCTGTTTGATCAGCGAGACCAGGAACAGGTGATCGTCGGTACCGCCGGAAACCACATCAAAACCACGCTCAACGAAGATGCGCGCCATCGCACGGGCGTTGGCGATAACCTGACGCTGGTAGTTAACGAAGTCCTGGTTCATGGCCTCTTTGAATGCCACCGCTTTGGCCGCGATCACATGCATCAGCGGGCCGCCCTGCTGGCCGGGGAATACCGCGCCATTGAGCTTCTTGTAAAGCGTCTCGTCGCCATCGGCGGAGAGAATCAGGCCGCCGCGCGGGCCGCGCAGTGTCTTGTGGGTCGTGGTCGTCACGACATGGGCATAGGGCAGCGGGCTCGGGTAGAGACCCGCAGCTACCAGGCCCGCTACGTGGGCCATATCGACCATCAGATAGGCGCCGACTTCATCGGCGATGTTACGGAAACGGCGCCAGTCGACCACGCGTGAATAGGCCGAGAAACCCGCAATGATCATTTTCGGCTTATGCTCTCGCGCCAGCCGCTCTACTTCGTCGTAGTCGATTTCGCCGGTGCCTTCGACCAGGCCGTACTGGATAGCGTTGTAGTGCTTGCCCGAGAAGTTGGGGGCTGCACCGTGGGTCAGGTGGCCGCCGTGGGCCAGGCTCATGCCCAGAATAGTGTCGCCAGGACTTACCAGCGCCATGAATACCGCCGCATTGGCCTGAGCGCCGGAATGGGGCTGCACGTTGGCATAGTTGGCACCAAACAGGCTGCAAGCCCGCTCGATAGCCAGCGCTTCCACCTTGTCGACGAATTCACAGCCGCCGTAATAGCGCTTACCGGGATAGCCTTCGGCATACTTGTTAGTCAACTGGGTGCCCTGGGCTTCCATCACCAGCTTGCTGGTGTAGTTCTCAGAGGCGATCAGTTCGATGTGGGCTTCTTGACGCGCTGTCTCTTCAGCGATTGCCGAGGCAAGGGCCGTGTCGTAGTTGGCCAAGCGGGCTTCGGGAGAAAAATTATTGTGAGTCATCTGGGTCTCCAGGCTAGTCGCTTATATTCGGTCTGGGAGTTTGTTAGCGTCAGGAATGGCATCACCATTCACGCTATCGTGCCGCGATAGTATCGCTGGGCTTGCCCCCCAAGATGCTTACCGACGTCACCGCTCGGCGTATTTGCGACATTGACGTGAATTTTTTATGGGCCTTTATAAGGCGTCGCTCATTTATTGCTCGACGTCGTTTATAAGTAATTGCGGGTAGGCCGGGTGCGTCATGCTGCGGCAACAGGCTAATCTTTAATTGGCCTGCTGATCAGGAAGCGTTTCTCGAAAGCGCTTCACATACGCCAGCTCGATTTAAAATAATGATGCCAGCGCAGTTGTTGGAGTGGCCCTTGATAGCGTCCTTGAGACCGCTCTCTGAGAAAACCTCTTGAGACTGCGCCAGCACCCGGAAGAGAGGATTTCGCATGTCCAACAATCGTGGTGTTGTTTATATCGGCGACGGTAAAGTCGAAGTTCAGGATATCGCCTACCCGAAAATGGAAACGCCCCATGGCAAGCCCATTGATCACGGTGTCATTCTGAAAGTAGTGTCCACGAATATTTGCGGCTCCGACCAGCACATGGTGCGCGGACGCACCACGGCGCCTACCGGTATGGTGCTGGGGCACGAGATCACCGGTGAGGTGATCGAAAAAGGCAAGGGCGTCGAGTTTCTAAACATTGGCGATATTGTATCCGTTCCCTTCAACGTCGCTTGCGGCCGCTGCCGCACCTGTAAAGAGGGCCACACCGGTCTTTGCCTGCATGTTAACGATGACCGAGCGGGCGGTGCCTACGGTTATGTTGATATGGGTGGCTGGGTGGGCGGTCAGGCGCACTACGTAATGGTGCCCTACGCTGACTTCAACCTACTCAAGTTCCCGGACCGTGATCAGGCCATGAGCCAGATTCGCGATCTAACCATGTTGAGCGATATTCTTCCGACCGGTTTCCACGGCGCCTTGAAAGCGGGCGTTGGTGCGGGTTCCACCGTGTACGTGGCGGGCGCAGGCCCTGTAGGGCTGGCCGCTGCCGCCTCGGCACGCCTGTTAGGCGCAGCGGTAGTGATGATTGGCGATTTCAACAAGGATCGCCTGGAGCACGCCCGCAAGATGGGCTTTGTACCGATTGATCTAAGCAAGCATGACCGTTTGGGCGAGATGATTGCTGCGGTGGTCGGCGAGCCTAGTGTGGACAGCGCCATTGATGCGGTGGGCTTTGAAGCGATCGGGCATGGCGGTAAAGAGCAGCCGGCAGTGGTGCTTAACCAGATGATGGAAGTCACTCGCGAAGGCGGTTCTATCGGCATTCCTGGTCTATACGTAACGGAAGATCCGGGTGCGACCGAGAAAGCCGCACAAACTGGTAGCCTGAGCCTGCGCTTTGGCCAGGGCTGGGCCAAGGGGCTCTCGTTCCATACCGGCCAGACGCCGGTAGTGCAGTACAACCGCCAGCTGATGCAGGCCATTCTGCACGGGCGTTTGAACATTGCCGAGATCGTTAACGCCCAGGTGATTTCGCTGGAAGATGCGCCAGCAGGTTACGAGCAGTTCGATGCGGGCGTGGCCAGCAAGTTCGTGCTTGATCCGCATGGATTGCTTGGTGTTGCCTGATTAAGCGCTAAAAGAAGCGGTAACCAACGCTAATAACGCTCATGGCTACGTGCCATGGGCGTTTTTTTGTGTTCGCTTAAGGCGAGTGTACGCCACAAAAAACGGATACCGAGGAGCTCAGTATCCGTTTTGGGTCGGGCTAGTGGTGAGTGAAGGGCTACCGCATTAGAAGTCGACTACCAGGTCACCTTTCGGTTTGCTGCAGCAGGACAGGATGTAGCCCTCTTCAATATCTTCGTCGGTGATACCGCCGTTATGCTCCATTTCCACCTCGCCAGATTTCAGCTCCACTCGGCAGGTGCCGCAGATGCCCATACCGCACGCCTTGGGAATATGCAGCCCCAGCTTGGCGGCTGCGGCGTGAACCGTTTCGCCTGCTTGTATACGTACACTTTTGCCCGACTGGGCAAATTCGATGTTGATCAGGTCCTCAGGCTCTGCTAGCTCGGCTTCCACTTCGGCCTGCTCGGCAAGCTCCAGGACGTCTTCCTGAACGTCAACCGGCGTCTCGCCAAACAGCTCTTCATGGTAGTGGTCCATGTTGTAGTTGTTGGCGCGCAAAATCGCTTTGATGGCATTCATATACGGTACGGGGCCGCAACAGAAGATCTCCCGCTCAAGGAAGTCCGGTGCCATCAGCTCAAGCATGGGCTGGGTTAGAAAACCGCGGTAGCCAGCCCATGCCTCACCGATATCTTCTTTCTTCTCGCACACGATATGGAGCTTGAATTCGGGGATGCGCGAGAACATGTGCACCAGCTCGCGATGGAAAATGACATCGCGCGGGGCACGGGCGCTGTGGATGAACTCCACATCGACGTTGGCGTTGGTATCGAAGAGCCAGCGCGTCATCGACATTAGCGGTGTGATGCCTACACCGCCTGAGAGAAGCAGCACCTTCTCGGCAGGAAAGTCGATGGAGTTGAAGTTGCCCACCGGGCCATGGACCACTAGCTCGTCGCCGACCTTTAAATTGGCATGCAGCCAGTTGGAGACCTGGCCCCCCGGCACCTGCTTGACCGTGATTGAGAAGCTGTAAGGCACAGAGGGAGAGCTTGAAATCGTATAGGAGCGCATAACGGGCTGATTATCGATTTCGAGCTCTAGTGTCACAAATTGGCCCGGCTTGAAGAAGAACATTACCGGCTGTTCAGCCATAAAGCAGAACGTGCGAACGTCCCAGGTTTCCTGAATGATCTTGACGCACCGCACATGGTGGCGGCCGTTGGTCCAGGTTTGGGTCGTGACGGGATTAAAGAAGTTCGTTGTCATCGTCGTCTCAATATGGCCGTGCTATCGCGTTGCCTTCACCGGCCCGTCCTGTCTGCACGGTCCAGCACCATTAACCTGCATTCTGGGTACGCGCTTTATGACCAGCTTGCCTGTTAGCGACACGCACTTACCTTGCGGCACCTTCTGCCTATCAAAAATCTCCGCCCACGTCGTCGCCACGCCACATAGTGTCGTGGGCAGACAATTGAAAGCAAATGGCGTGGACCACAATCCATCAACAAGTAGCAAGCGCTGCGCGCTTCACACAATCGCCAGGTTCAGCAACTTAACAACAACACAATTACGTTTGGTTAATGACTCTGTCGCCACCCTGGGTAAGGGAGGCGGTATTTAAAAGGATATCTGGTATGAACAAGACAATGGATGACACACTCAACGACCCTCTGGCTGCCATGCGTGAAGCGACGGTTGATATGCTACAGTCCCGCGCGCACGCGTTTTCTCTACCCCAACCGTTCTATAACGACGCCCGCTTGTTTGCGCTCGACATGCAGGAAGTCTTTGAAAAAGAGTGGCTATTCGCAGGGATGACCTGCGAGATCCCGGCCAAGGGCAACTTTATGACCTTGGAAATCGGTGATAATCCCGTTGTGATTGTGCGTGGCGGTGAAGGCCAGATTCATGCTTTTCATAACGTATGTCGCCATCGTGGCTCACGGCTGTGCACCAAGGACAAAGGAAAAGTCGCTAAACTGGTATGCCCCTACCATCAGTGGACTTACGAGCTTGACGGCCGCTTGCTGTTTGCCGGAAGCGACATGGGTACGGACTTCGACCTTAACCAGTTCGGGCTGAAGCCGGTTAGCGTGCGCACGGCGGGGGGCTTTGTATTTATTAATCTGAGCGATAACCCGCCCGCCATCGACGACCTCCTGGAGACGCTTGAGCACTACCTTGAGCCGTACCAGATGGATAACGTCAAGGTCGCTGTAGAGTCGAGTATTATTGAGCAGGCCAACTGGAAGCTGGTCATCGAGAATAACCGCGAGTGTTATCACTGTAATGGTGCGCACCCAGAGCTTTTGAACTCGCTAATCGAGTTTGACGATACCGAAGACCCGCGCGCGACGGACAAATATAAAGACCTGGTGACCCGCAAGCAGGCCGATTGGAACGGCGAGCAGGTGCCTTGGCGGCTCAAGCGCTTTGACAAGCGTAACCGCCTGACGCGCACACCGCTACTTGATGGCGTGGTCTCCATGACCATGGATGGCAAGCCAGCGTGTAACAAGCTGATGGGCCGGTTGACCAGCCCGGACATGGGCTCGCTGCGCATTCTGCACCTGCCCAACTCCTGGAACCACTTCATGGGCGACCATGCCGTCGTGTTCCGTGTATTGCCGCTTGGCCCGCAGAAAACCATGGTCACGACCAAGTGGCTGGTGCACAAGGACGCGGTAGAGGGCGTGGATTACGACCCGGAAAACATGCGTCGCGTGTGGGACGCCACCAACGATCAGGATCGCCAGCTGGCGGAAGAGAATCAGCGCGGTATCAACTCCAAGGCCTACCAGCCCGGCCCCTATTCACCAACCTACGAGTTTGGCGTCATCGACTTTATTGATTGGTACTCCGAGCGCATGCTCAGCAATCTGGGAAGCGATAGCGTATCGCTGCAGTTGGCGCAGGGCTAACAGCACGCTGATGATGGGCTGGCCCGCTTTGGCGGGCCGGCCTGCGTTTAGCAATTGCCAATCCGTTAATCAACTCATTAATCAATCAGGTCACGCCCTTACCCAAGGGGCAGAAAACGCTCAATCGCGTGGCGCACCGAGGGCAGCAGAATGTCCTTTTGATCCATAAGCTTGCCTGCCAACGCTGGCAGCTCGGGGATCTCCTGCTTTCGATGGGCCTCAGCGGCGATTTGCGCACACGTATCGGGGTTGGCGTTCTCTGGAATATCGATACCCAGCGTGGTCAGCTGCGCCCGGAAATCATCACCATCAATCAGTTCGACAATCATCATGACGGCATCCTCTCTTGTGTTGGTTGTTGGTCTGTCAGTGTACCTATAAATCGGCTAGCAATAGCGCTGGCAACGCGGCAATAGCTATGCCGGGGTCGGTTTTGAATAACTGGGAAAGTGAGTATCGCCTAAAACTTTAAACGCCCTATCCGCCACCTCGGCGGTTAGCGTACAGAAAAAAATAACAACGAGGATAACCTATGGACCATGATGATCCTGTTTTGACCCCCGGTCAGGATAACAAGCAGGTGATGGGGCTGGATTTCCATAACCCCGTCTTTCCGCTCTCCGCACTCGCCATTCTGCTGTTTATTCTTTATGCGCTGATCTATCCCGATGCGCGAATACCCAGCTTGGCCTTGCCAAGAACTGGTCGATTGAGCATTTCGACTGGCTGTTCATGATTGCGGGTAATATTTTTGTAGTGTTCTGTCTGGCGCTTATCTGTTTGCCGGTTGGGCGGATACGCTTGGGCGGGAGTGATGCCAAGCCGGAATACTCGCGCACCTCCTGGTTCGCCATGCTGTTTGCGGCGGGCATGGGTATCGGGCTGATGTTCTGGAGTGTTGCTGAACCAGTGGCCTACTACACCGATTGGTACGGTACGCCCTTGAATATTCCCGCAGGTACACCGGAGGGCGCTAGCGCCGCCATGGGCGCCACCATGTTTCATTGGGGGCTTCATCCATGGGCGATCTATGGCGTTGTCGCGCTATCCTTGGCTTTTTTTACCTACAATAAAGGCTTGCCGCTAACCCTGCGATCTGCTTTTTACCCGATTTTGGGTGAGCGAACGCGCGGCTGGGCAGGCCATGCCATTGATATTCTTGCCGTATTGGCAACCATCTTTGGCTTGGCAACGTCGCTTGGCTTTGGCGCTACCCAAGCGGCTGGCGGGCTTGCCTACCTTTTCGACATACCCAATACCCTTGGAACGCAGATGGCAATCATCCTGGTGGTTACGGTGATTGCACTGTTTTCGGTATGGCGGGGAATCGACGGTGGCGTCAAGCTGTTCTCGAACATCAATATGGTGGTCGCGGCAGTGCTGCTGCTGTTTGTGGTAATCGCCGGACCGACGCTGATGATTATAACGGGAATTGGCACCACGGCAGTGGACTATGTCAGCCATATCCTGCCGCTTTCGAACTGGATTGGCCGCGATGATGACGTCTGGTATCACGGCTGGACCATCTTCTACTGGGCGTGGTGGATCTCCTGGTCGCCGTTTGTGGGGATGTTTATTGCCCGTGTATCCCGGGGGCGCACGGTACGCGAGTTCCTGATTGCGGTGCTGTTGGTGCCGACGCTGGTCACGCTGGTATGGATGAGCACCTTTGGCGGCGCGGCACTGTTTCAGGCCGAAAATAGTATGGGCGAATTAGCCAACGGCATCAGCGACGTTTCGCTTGCCATGTTCCACATGCTGGAGCTACTGCCGTTCACTGGCATCACCTCGACGCTGGCGATTGTACTGGTGCTGGTCTTTTTCATTACCTCGGCGGATTCTGGTTCCCTCGTCATCGACAATATCACCGCGGGCGGGAAAACCGATGCGCCCAAGGGGCAGCGGGTGTTCTGGGCCGCGCTTGAAGGCGTCATCGCTGGTGTGCTGCTTTACGGTGGCGGTAGCGCGGCGCTTAGCGCGCTGCAAGCAGGCGCGGTGGCGACAGGGTTACCCTTTACGCTGGTGCTTCTGCTGATGTGTTTCAGCCTTTATAAAGGGCTTCACAAGGAGTGGCGCGAGCTCAATGCGGTGCCCAAAATAGCGCGATAGTCAGATTTTTTGCTGTACTTTGTTGTTGCCAATAGGGGCGCCATTTCAATGGCGCCCCTATTGGTTAGCGGATATCGTGTCGTGATTCCTGCATGCGTTGCCGCTAATAGCAAAGAGTAGACAGCCAAAGCGTTGCACCATGGCTAAACAATATTAATAACCTGACGGCTATTCTCATGATTTACACCATCGCAATACTGCTCAGCCTGGTGGGCTACTTTGTTATCGGGCATCTCGCCGGACGGCGCGTAAAAGGTCTGGATGATTATCTGGTTGCTGGCCGCAATGCCCCCACTTTTTTTATCCTGGGTACGCTGGTAGCAAGCTATCTCAGCACCAGCGCGTTTCTCGGTGAAACGGGTTTTGCCTATCAGGGCTATCCGTTTGTGATGCTGATCTTCGCGGCCGTCAGCACCTCGGGATGCCTGCTGGGTGCGCTGGTGTTTGGGCGTTACCTTCGGCGCAGCGGGGCACGTACCGTGCCGGAATTTTTTGGCAAGCGCTTTGCCTCGCGCCGTGTTCAGGTGATTGCCGGGCTGACCACGATTATCGGCCTGGGCGCGTATCTATTAGGTGTTATGCAGGGCGCGGGCATCATGTTCTCTGAGCTGACCGGCATGCCGTACTGGGTCGGATTGGTATTGGTGTGGGCAACGTATACGGGTTTTATTCTCTATTCGGGCTCGCCCGGCGTCATGCTCACCGACACCATCATGTTTGTGATCTTCTCGCTGGCAGCCTTGGGCGGTTCGATCTATGTGATTCAAGATTTGGGCGGGTGGAACGGTGTGGTTGAAGGCCTGCTTACCCAAACCGACAAGCCCGGCATTGCGCTATGGCACGGCGTGCTGGAAGGGCCTGAGGCCAACTTCTCCTCGCCTGGCGAGGCGCTTACCTGGGGGCTAACACTCGGCCTTGTGTGGGCGGCGGTGCTGGCGGCGAGCCCTTGGCAATCCAGCCGTTACTTGATGGCACGCAATGAGCACGTGGTAATGCGTTCGGCCATGTTGACGGCAGTGGCGCTGGCCATCTTCTACGCATTGATGATGATGACCGGGGCGGCCATCAATCTTTACGATGCTGGGCTGGACCCGGAGCGCTCCATGATTTGGGTGGCGCTCAACGTGCTGCCAACCTGGCTTGGCGTGGTCATTCTAACGGGCGTCTTTGCGGCGGGGCTATCGTCATGCTCGACGTTTCTGTCGATCATCGGCTTTAGCCTCTCCAACGATATCCTCTCAGCCTCGCAAGATGAGACGTCGGCCATGCGTAAAAGCCGTATTGCGGTGCTCGCTGCGGGCTTGATAGCACTGCTGCTGGCACTGTTTCAACCGCCTGCGGTTATGTCAGTGGTATGGTTTGCCGCCACGCTATTTGCCTCTTCCTGGGGGCCGGTTGCCTTGATGAGCATCTGGAGCAAGCGGATTACCGCCGCAGGCGCGGGCTGGGGCTTAGCGGTGGGCTTTGTGGGCAACGTCGCGCTGTCGATGATGATTCAGGCCGAGTGGCTTAGCCTGCCGGTATATTTGCACCCGGTACTGCTAAGCACCTTGATGGCGCTGGTGGCGATTACGCTGGCTTCCAGGTTTACCCATGTCAGCCAGGCCGAGAAAGAGTACCAGACGTTTCTGCATACATTTGATGCTCAGGCCGTCAGTGGCTGGGTGACAGGCACCCGTGTGATTGCCCTGTGCACCATGCTTTCCGGTGGCGCCATCGGGGTATTTCTCTGGCAACAGTACGCGGTCACGTTGGCCGGGTTCGCCGAGCAGTTTAGTGTGCCTGGCAGTGCCGTACAGGGTGGCTATATGCTGGCGGTCGGCTGCGGGAGCATGTTGCTGATGGCGGGAGCCGTAGGGTTCTGGGTAGTTCGCCCTCGCCAGCAGAGGGCTTCAACTGCGCCGGTGGCCGTGTCACCTGGCCGTTAACACGGCCTGGGCCGTGAGCCTGCGCTCAACTGTTACGCTTAACCGCTCGCCCATGGGTGAGCGGTTATCTTTTTCTGCCAACCGGGAGTCAATATCATGCAGTTAAGTGGTTATCAGCGCGGTCTGTTGATGGTGGTACTGGGGGTGGTGTTTCTCAGTTTCGACGGCCTGCTGATCCGCCTTGCCGATACCGAGGGTTGGACCATCGTCTTCTGGCGCGGCTTTTTGATGTTCTGTGTGCTGGGGCTGGCGTGTTGTCGAGGCAACCGACTGGCCACGCTACGCGTGAACCCTTTTTCATCGCTGGTTTCGGCAATACTATTGGGGCTGATTTCGGCGCTTTTCGTACTCGCGGTGATGAACGCCAACGTAGCCAACGTGGTGGTGATCCTTAGCACTGCGCCGCTGTTCGCCGCCCTGTTTTCACGAGTGTTTCTCAAAGAGCGTGTTGCTTTGCGCACGCTGGTTGCGATCGCTGTCTGCATGCTGGGCATGAGTTTGGTCTTTATGGGCGAGGGCGCTCACGGCATGCTGGTAGGCAATCTTTATGCGCTGGCGGCGGCAGCGGCGATTGGCGGTAATTTGACGGTGCTGCGCCGCTTTCCGAGCATTGATCGCATCGTAGTGATTGCTGGCGGGGGCTTGCTTTCTGCGGCTATCGCGCTGCCTTTGGCTTCGCCGTTTGCGCTGGATGCTCCGCGCTATGGCGTCCTCGCGGTGATGGGGCTTATTCAGATGCCGCTGGCCACCGTGCTGATCAACAGCGCGACCCGCTATCTGCCGTCGACGGAAGTGGCGTTGTTCTATCTGGTTGAAACCGCGCTGGGTACGCTTTGGGTATGGTGGTTGTTGGGCGAGCAGCCCACGGCCTCAACGCTTGCGGGCGGGGCGGTGGTGATCAGCGTGCTGATGGTACATGCGGGGATTGGCCTGCATTTGGAAAGGCAGCGCCTGCGGCTATACTCGGGCTTTATGGGAAAGTAGTACGTTTGCCGCTCATGAACCTGGACTAAAAAGCCCGCCGAGAAGGCGGGCTGACAGTATCGTTATCGTGAAGCAGTGCGCCTAACGCAGTACTCCTTCCTCCTTGAGCAGTTTGAAGATCGCTTCGGCACCCTGTTCTGGGGTGACGTCGTTAAGTGTCTGCCCACCACCACCGCCGGACTTGGCAGCGGCGGCTTTGAAACGGTCACGCGCCGATGATGACTTAACGATCTTAAGCCGCTTGGGACGCTTGCGCGCTGGCTGGAACTGCCAAGTGCTTAGCGCTTCATCAAGCTCGCTGGCCGCTTTTTGATGGGCTAACTCGCCGCGCCTGGCGGGGCCAAAGGCACTTTGGCGGGCCGCAGGCGCGCTGCTGTCCACCGTGGCAAGCGCCGGTAGACGAATGCGCAGGCGCCGCCGCTTGCCGCGCGGCAATGCTTGCAGCACCGTGATCACTCCCTGCTCGACCTTTTCTACCGCCGCTAGACCGGTAATGATCGGCCAGCCAAGCGCCTCGGCCAGTAGGTAGGGCGTTACACCCGAGGCCTCGCCGGTTTCGGCGCGAGTACCGGTCAGCACCAGCTGCGGGGCGCTGGCGCGTAACGCGTTGGCCAGCGCGGGGATTACATCGGCGTGGGGTTGCTGCTCGATCAAGCCAACAGAGTTGATACCCATGCCGAGATAGCCGCGGATGGCCTCTTCATGATCGCTATTTTGCTGGCCGGCATGTAGCAGGCTGACCGAGGCGTTTTCCAGCGTCAGGGCCATTTCTACCGCTCGGGCATCCTGGTCGGCGCGGCGTGCGCGCGCGGTCAGTGGGTGTTGGCCTACCGAAACCAGTACAGCGACGTTCAGCGCGTTGGCGGTTGATTGCTTGGCACTTTTGTTACTGACATCATGCGGCATCGCGATTCTCCTGCTGTTCAGCGCGGTACTGCTCAACCCGTGTAACAAGGGCAGCGAGTATCTGGCTGGCATCGCCGATCACTGCCAGGTCGGCACGTTTGACCATATCGCAGCCTTCATCGAGGTTGATCGCCACCACCTTCTCGCAGCTCTGAATGCCCTGAAGATGCTGGATAGCGCCGGAGATTCCTACCGCTACATAAACGCGGGCAGAGACCCAGGTGCCGGTGGCGCCCACTTGGCGGTCGCGCGGCATAAAGCCGTCATCCACCACCACCCGTGAGGCGCCTTTGGTGGCGCCGAGCACCTCGGCAGCGTGATGATAGCTATCCCAGCTTTTCACGCCATTGCCAGCAGAAAGGATAAATTCTGCTTCCGCGAGCGATACGCTGGCCGGGTCCACCGCGACTTCGCCCATGTCCTCAATGCGGCCGAGTATTTCGGGAAGCCCGTTAGAAAGTGTGATCGGCTCAGCCGCGTGGCGGGTTTCGCTGACCGGGTCGGCGCACTCGGCCAAGGCCAGTACGATACGGGGCAGGGCGCGGGTAATGTCGTTTCTACCTGCCGCACCACGTGCGGTACAGCGCCAGCCGGTAGCGCTTTCAGTGTCTGCCTCGACCTGCCAGACCTGAGCGGCCGGGCGCTCGCCAAGCCTTGTGGCGAGGCGCCTGCCGAGCTCACCGCCAACGCTTGAGTCGGGTAGCAGCCAGTAGCGGGGCATCATTTCACGATCTACGCTCTGCAAGGTGGCGACGCTAAGCTCCGGTAGGTAGCCCGAGAAACGCTCGCCTTCCAAGTGCAGTAGCCGGTCAATACCCGCCTCGTCAAAGGTGGTTTCTTTATGCTCGCCAAACACCACGGCCAGTACGGCACCAGGCTGGGTCGGGTCGGCATCGGCTAGCTGGCGGGCAAGCCCTAACAGATCACGGTCGTGGGAGGAAAGGCGCCCACCAGCCATATCCGGTACGACCGCCACCATAAAGGCGGGAGTATCGATAGTGACCGGTGTCCTCGTATCCTTGGCCTCAACGCTGCGCCCTGGCGCCTGTGCCGCCTGCTGGACGCCGCTACGATCAATGCGCCGAATGCCGTTGGGACCGATGAAGCCGACCGCATGGGGGTTGCGGCGCATCACGCCGTTAGGCCCCATCCATTCGCTGGCTACTGCGCCGCCACCCAGTTCGGCAAGCATCTCCAGATGTTGCGGGTGCAGGCGGTTGCGGGCGATCCACTCTTTACGAGGGTCACGACGAACAAGCTCGCTCATGGCATTACCTCCAGGGTGGCGCGCGGTGATGCTGGCGCGGGCTTACTTTGGGTCGCCTTTTCGTCAGGCGTTGTGATGATCAACGCGTCGGCGACCAGTTCGGCGATATCCTTGATGTCAGCGCGGGGTTCTACCACGCCTTCAAGCATCGCAGTGCACTGTGGGCAGCCTACCGCGACCAGGTCAGCACCGGTTTCGCGAACATCTTCCATACGCATATCGGGAATCCGCTGCTTGCCAGGAATATCGGTGATCGGTGCACCGCCACCGCCGCCGCAGCAGCGCGAGCGATAGCCAGAGCGAGCCATCTCCTTAACCTCAATCCCTAGCGCCTTGAGCACCGCGCGTGGGGCTTCGTATTCACCGTTATAACGGCCCAGGTAGCAGGGGTCGTGATAAGTCACGTTGCCGCCTTTCCAGGCTTTGAACGTGAGCTTGCCGTCGGTGACGAGCTGGTTGATATAGGTGCTGTGATGGAAAACCTCATACCGGGAAGGCATGTCGGCGGTGCTTAGATCGGCGTACTCGTTTTTCAGCACGTGGAAACTGTGCGGGTCACAGGTAACGATGCGTGCGAAGCGGTACTGGCTCAACGTCTTAATGTTGCGCCGCGCCAAACTCTGGAAAGTAGCCTCATCGCCCAGACGGCGGGCGACATCGCCGCTATCACGCTCTTCATTACCCAGTACGGCGAAATCGATCTCGGCAGCACGCAGCACACTGATAAACGCGCGTAGCGTGCGCTGGTTGCGCATGTCAAACACGCCGTCGCCCAGCCACAGCAGCACCTCGGCTTCGCGCTTGTCGGCCATCAGCGGCAGATTGAGGTCTGCCGCCCAGTGCAGGCGTGAGTCAGGTTCGAAGCCGCCGGGGTTGTCGGTCGCAATCAGGTTGTCTAGCACTTCGGCGCCCTTATTGGGCGTATTACCGTGCTCCAGGGTCAGAAAGCGGCGCATATCGACGATGGCATCAACGTGCTCAATCATCATGGGGCACTCTTCAACGCAGGCGCGGCAGGTCGTGCAGGACCACAACGTTTCGGCATCCACCAATGCGCTACCCGTGCGGGCAACAATCGGGTCGTGGGGGCTGCCGCCATGCTCGCCGACCGGCTTGCCGGGGTAGGGCGAGCCTGCATAGTGGGCGTCGGTGCCGCCTGCCATGCCGACTACCATGTCCTGAATCAGCTTCTTGGGGTTGAGCGGCTGGCCGGCGGCAAAGGCCGGGCAGACGGCTTCACAGCGCCCACACTGAACGCAGGCATCAAAGCCTAACAGCTGGTTCCAGGTGAAGTCAGCCGGTACCTCAACGCCGAGCTTGGCACTTTCGTCATCCAGCGCCAACGGTTTGAGCCCGGTTGAGCGGTGCTCTCCGCCAGCGCGCTTGGAAAAACGCTCGGGGCGGCGATGAAAGGCCAGGTGCAGGGCGCCGGCAAAAGCGTGTTTCATCGGCCCGCCCCAGGTCATGCCGAAGAACATCTCGCCAAGGCCCCAAGTGATGACACCGGCCAGCACCAGTGCAGCCAGCCAGCCTGCTCCGCTTTGGAAAAAGCCTTCTGGCAGAATGCCGGCAGTGGGCAGCGTCACCACGAACATGCCGATGGAGAACGCCATTAGGCTCTTGGGCAGGCGCATCCACGGCCCTTTGGAAAGCCGTGAGAGTGGCGGGCTGCGCCGCTTGGCAACCACTAAACTACCCAGGAACATGCTCACCGTGGCGGCCAGCAATACCCAGGCCAAGATAGTGCTATCAAGCCCAAAGCCATGTACCACAATCGCCAGTAATGCGGCCAGCACAAAGCCGCCCGCGGTGGCCACGTGGGTATGGGAGATGAGTTTATCCCGTTCGACAACGTGGTGTAGATCCACCAGGTAGCGCCTGGGCACCTGCATCAGGCCGCGGATAATCGGTGCAGGAGAGGGCCGCCCCTGGCGCCACAGACGCACACGGCGCACAGCACCAATGGCGGCCAGTAACAGCGCAGAAAACAGCAGTATCGGTAGGAGGGTATCAAGCATGGCGTCTCTCCTCTCAGAGACACCGTAAGTACGAAATGTCATGAGCCTGATGGCCCATGACATTCAGCTTACAGCGTTAGTGGGTCAGAAGTCCTTGCATAACCGCAGCGCGTCATAAATGGCGGCATGCGTGTTGCGTGGCGCGGTGCAGTCACCCAGACGGAATAGCACGAAGCCATCGCCGCTTTCAGACAGACAGGGCTGAGGCTTGATCGCGTAGAGCGCTTCGATATCGGTCTGGCCCTTGTTACGCGACTGCTCCTTGAGGCTGTAGTAGAGGGCTTCATCCGGGCGCACGCCGTTTTCCACCACCACCTGATCCACCACCCGCTCTTCTAACGCGCCGGAGTACTCGTTTTCAAGCACCGCCACCAGTGAGTCGCCTTCGCGATATACCTTATGCAGGGCGAGATCTGAGGTCATGATCACCTCTTTCTCGTACAGGCTGCGGTAGTAGGTCGGGAAGGTGGTGCCACCCACCGCGGCACCCGGCTTGATATCGTCGGTAACGATCTCGACCTTTGATCCCTTGTCTGCCAGGTAGTCGGCCGCTGAAACGCCGGAGAACTCGCAGATAGTGTCGTAGACCAGTACATTCTTGCCCGGCGCTACGCTGCCGCTAAGAATGTCCCAGGTGCTGACCACCAGGCTCTTGCCCAGGTCGCTGTCGTAACCCCACTCCGGTACCTGAGAGAGGAACGGCTGCCCACCGGTAGCCAGAATTACTATGTCCGGGCGCAGATCAGCAATGGTCGCTTCGTCGGCACGGGTATTCAGGCGCAGGTCGATCTCAAGGCGTGCCAGCTCCAGCTGGTACCAGCGAGTGATGCCAGCAATCTGATCGCGCTGGGGGGCTTTCGAGGCCAGAGTGATCTGACCACCGAGCTGATCCTGGGCTTCAAACAGGGTGACATCATGACCGCGCTTGGCACATACGTGTGCCGCTTCCATGCCCCCCGGGCCACCGCCCACGATGACTATCTTGCGTTTGGGGCCTTCGCTTTTCTCGACAATATGCGGCAGCCCCATGTATTCACGTGCGGTCGCGGCGTTCTGAATACACAGCACGTCGAGTCCTTGGTACTGCCGGTCGATGCAGTAGTTGGCACCTACGCACTGTTTAATCTGGTCGATCTGGCCCATCTTGATTTTGGCGATGATGTGCGGGTCGGCAATATGAGCACGGGTCATGCCCACCAGGTCCACGTAGCCACCTTCAAGAATACGCTGGGCCTGATTGGGGTCCTTGATGTTCTGGGCATGGATGACCGGCACATTGACCACTTCCTTGATGCCCGAGGCCAGGTGCAGGAAGGGCTCCGGCGGAAACGACATGTTCGGAATGACGTTGGCCAGGGTGTTGTGGGTATCACAGCCAGAGCCTATCACGCCGAAGTAGTCGATCATGCCGGTGGCGTCATGATAGGCCGCGATGCGCTTCATTTCCTCGTGGTCGAGGCCATCGGGGTGGAACTCGTCCCCGGTAATGCGCAGGCCCACCACGAAGTCATTGCCCACCTCGGCGCGCACCGCCTTGATCACTTCCATGCCAAAACGCATGCGATTTTCGAAGCTGCCGCCCCACTCATCGGTGCGCTTGTTGACGCGCGGGCTCCAGAACTGATCAATCAGGTGCTGGTGTACGGCAGAGAGCTCAACGCCGTCGAGACCGCCTTCCTTCGCCCGGCGCGCGGCCTGGGCGAAGTCACCGATAATGCGCCAGATCTCTTCTACTTCGATCGTCTTGCAGGTCGAGCGATGCACTGGCTCGCGAATGCCCGACGGCGATACCAGCGTCGACCAGTCGAAGCCATCCCAGCGTGAGCGACGGCCCATGTGGGTGATCTGGATCATGATCTTGCCGCCATGCTTGTGCACGGCATCGGCCAGGTTCTGAAAGTACGGGATGATGCGGTCGGTCGAGAGATTGACCGAACTCCACCAGCCCTGGGGGCTGTCGATGGAAACAATCGACGAGCCGCCACAGATGCACAGGCCGCAGCCGCCCTTGGCCTTCTCTTCGTAGTATTTGACGTAGCGGTCCGTGGTCATGCCGCCGTCGGTCGCGTGCACCTCGGCGTGGGCCGTACTGACCACACGGTTACGAATAGTTTGGTTGCCGATCTGGATCGGCTTGAACAGTGCCTCAAATGCCATGGCAGCGATCCTCAGTTCTTGGGCGTGACAACAAACAGGCCGTACTCACAGCCCTTTTCGGCGCCGCTTTGGGTCTGTTCGGCAACCGTGCGCAGCGAGCTTCCACGCGCACTCAGAATCTGGTCCATGGCACCGGCAAACCAGCCGGTGAACATGTACTCGATTTTACGGTCCACTTTGCCCATCTGATACACGAAGGCGCTGTGTTCAAGGCGTACGCGGGCCGTGCCTGCATTCAGGTCAATCTCTTCGGTCACGAAGATGCCCCAACCGCGCTGCGAAAGACGCTTCATGTAGTGTTCGAACACGTCCACGCCTTCCATACCGTGGAGTTCGGCCTCTTTTTCACACCAGTGCCAAGCGCTTTTATAGCCCGCTTGGTAGAGGATGTCGGCGTATTTTTCAGCACCCAGGGCCTCTTCAATGGCGACGTGGTTGTTGACGAAGAAGTGGCGCGGGACATACAGCATCGGCAGCGCGTCGGTTGTCCAGATACCGGTTTCGCTGTCGACGTCAATCGGGAGTTCGGGGGCGGTTTTGGTCACGGTTGTATTCCTTACACTTATATTTATTCAAAAGACATTGAGTTATTCAGTGGCTTCCAGGGTCTCATCGAACGGCAGTACAGGCTGTGCATGTACTTATTCGCCCCACACATCCTTCAAGGTTCTAACCCAGTTCTCGCCCATGATTTTTCTGACCTGAGATTCGCTCAGGCCGCGCTTGAGAAGCGCCTCTGTCAAGTTGGGGAATTCGCCGATAGTACGGATACCTTCGGGATTAATGATCTTGCCGAAGCTGGTCAGGCGGCGGGCATAGCCCTTGTCGTGGGTCAGCCACTCAAAAAAGTTCTGGTCATGGCCTTGGGTGAAATCGGTGCCGATACCGATGGCGTCTTCACCCACGATGTTCATGATGTACTCAATCGCTTCGCAGTAGTCGTCGATGGTCGAGTCAACGCCCTTCTTGAGGAACGGGGTGAACATGGTGACGCCGACAAAGCCGCCGTGGTCGGCGATGAACTTGAGCTCTGCATCCGACTTGTTGCGCGGGTGTTCCTTGAGTCCGGAGGGCAGGCAGTGGGAGTAGCACACCGGCTTTTTGGACTCAAGAATGACTTCTTCAGAGGTCTTGGCGCCTACGTGGGAAAGATCGCACAGCATACCCACACGGTTCATTTCGGCAACGATCTCGCGGCCAAAGCCGGACAGCCCGCCGTCACGCTCGTAGCAGCCAGTACCGACCAGGTTTTGGGTGTTGTAGCACATCTGCACAATGCCCACGCCGAGCTGTTTGAAGATCTCGACATAGCCGATCTGATCTTCAAAGGCGTGCGCATTCTGGAAACCAAAGATGATTCCGGTCTTGCCCTCTTCCTTGGCGCGCATGATGTCGGCGGTGGTACGCACCGGGCGAACCAGGTCGCTGCACTCTTCCATCAGTTTGTTGGAGGCGACAATATTGTCCACCGTTGCCTTGAACCCCTCCCAAACCGAGACAGTGCAGTTGGCTGCCGTCAGGCCGCCACGGCGCATGTCTTCCAGCAGTTCGCGATTCCATTTGGCAATGATTAGGCCGTCAATGACGATGGCGTCCTGGTGTAATTCGGCAGGGTTCATAACGTGGCTCCTGAATTGTTTATGTAGGGAGCATAGCGCTGAGGTGGTGCCTATCTGCTCTTGGAAACGACGATGGAAATTCCAAAAGCGTCATCATGAGAAATGCAGGCACAGGAAGCCTGGTGAATAAGCAGAAAACACGGTACAAAAAAAAGAGCCGCCTTGCGGCAGCTCTAGTTCAGCGGTGGTACACCCGTTTAGCCAAGCGGAACGCTGGCAAAGGTGGGTTCGCCCTGGGCATAGGCCAGAGCCAGCAGCGCGCTTGATGCCGGCTCGTTGCTGACAGGTTCTGCTCCCCAGCGCTTCAGCAGCGGAGGAATTTTTTCCGGCGCTTTTTGGCGTGTATGGATGCCCAGGCGCTCATCGCGTGGCGGAATACCAAAACATTCCCGATAGCACTTGGAAAAATGCGGGGTAGAAACAAAGCCGCATACCGAGGCAATCTCAATGATCGAGAGAGGCGTTTGTTTGAGCAGTTGGCGTGCCCTGACCAGGCGCAGCTTTAGGTAATACCTGGAAGGCGAACAGTGTAAGTAACGCTGGAACAGTCGCTCCAGCTGGCGGCGGGAAACATCGACATAGCTTGCCAACTCATCAAGCTCAAGCGGCTCTTCAAGGTTGGATTCCATCAACGCGACGATTTCCAGCAACTTGGGCTGCGTCGTACCCAGCACGTGTTTTAACGGCACGCGCTGCTGATCCTGCTCGTTGCGCATACGCTCATAGACGAACATTTCGGAAATACCGGCGGAAAGCTCCTTGCCGTGATCGTGAGCGATCAGGTTGAGCATCATATCCAGCGGCGCCGTGCCGCCCGAGGCAGTGAAACGGTCACGGTCAATGGAAAACAGCCGCGTCGTCAGGACGACTTTCGGAAAGGCTTCCTGAAGAGAGGCCAGGCACTCCCAATGAATGCTGATTTCATAATGATCCAGTAAACCCGCCTGACCCAGCGCCCAGCTACCGGTACAGATAGCACCCAAGCGTCGCAACTGGCGCGACTGAGCCTGTAGCCATTGAATATGCTCGCGGCTAACACTGTGCTGAGGAGCGACCCCGCCACATACGACCACCCAATCAAGTGAGAGTGGCGCATGGATAGAGGCGTCCGGCGTCACATTAAGGCCGTCGCTGGCGCGCACCGGTGCACCGTCCTGAGTCAAGGTATACCAGCGGTAAAGCTCTCGCCCCGCCAACTGGTTTGCCATACGCAGTGGTTCAATCGCTGACGCCAGCGAAATGAGGGTGAAGTTGTCCAGCAGCAGAAAACCGAGCGTTTGCGGTATGTGCGAGTGACCTACTGGCATGGTTTTTTTGGATTGATCGGTGGTCATGGTCTTTACCTCTATCACCTAACATCATTGATGTTCTTTTTATTATCGTTCTATGTCGCTGGTGTCTTGTTTTGAGTCCCTGCGCTAGATACGTGCTGCTTGCCTGCATATTGGCACGAATGACGCTTATACTGACAAAGCAATCTGAAAGGCAATGCAACGGGTGTTGCAAATAGAATGCTTGAGGTCGTTTTAAAGGCGGTAAATACCGATACTAAGCGGGTGTCAGTGATTAGCGAAACGTTTTTTCAACATTCAGTGTCGTTTTAATAAGTCATTGAACCCAAAGGCTTTTCACGCAAAATCGCTATAAGCTCATAACCTGAATACGCAAGGAGGCATCAATGGCGAGGTTTTTCAAGGAGTTCCGCGAGTTCGCCGTTAAAGGCAATGTGGTAGACATGGCGGTGGGCATCATTATCGGCGGCGCGTTTACACTGATTGTGCAAAGCCTGGTAAAAGATGTCATGAATCCGGTGATCGGCCTGTTGGTCGGCGGTATCGACTTCTCTAACCTGTTTGTCGTGCTTCGAGAGGGAGCAACGTCAGCGCCGTACCCCACACTTGCGGCGGCTCAGGAAGATGGTGCGGTGACCCTCAACCTTGGCCTGTTTATCAATGCGGTCGTCAGTTTTACGATTGTTGCCTTTGTGGTCTTCATGCTGGTGAGGACTATCAACCGCTTAAAGCGTGAAGAGGTAGAGGCGCCCAAAAGTCCGGTCGAAAAGCCCTGCCCCTACTGCTATATGACGGTGCCTATCAAAGCGACCCGCTGCGGACACTGTACGTCAGAGCTGCCGGTGCCTACGGAGGCTGAACAGCAATCTCTCAAGGACGCATCGCCTTAAATTTTTTTAATTCATTGCTTTTTTTGCGCCCGGCGTGTGGTTTAAGCACCGGGCGTTTTTATTTGCAGCTATTTCAAAATCACTACTTAACTCTTTATACCCTCTGGATTTGTAGAGCAAAGGGCGAGCTTATCGTTAACCTGCTAAACAAGATGTCATGTACTAGACTGACTGAATTAGCCCGATATCTAACAATAAAAATACCGTGATTTAACAAAGCAAAGAGGAGCAGGTCCGTGAGTCTTAAAAATGAATCGCGCCGACGATTTATGCAGGGAGCGTTAACCAGCATTCCTGCCATCACCTTGGGGAGCGGCGTTTCACTCACCGCTTCCGCCAGCGAACCGCCAGAACAGTTAAGTGACTATCAGCCGGTCTTTTTTGATGCAGACGAATGGGTTTTTATGCTCGCGGCCTGCGACCGGTTGATTCCCAGCGATGGGCCTGGCCCCGGTGCCCTGGAAACCAATGTGCCCATCTTTATCGACAGGCAGATGGAAGGCAGCTTTGGGTATGCCACTGACTGGTATATGAAAGGCCCTTTTCCTGACAATGTATCACCATTGATGGGCTATCAGTCGCCACTGCTCCCTCGGGAGGTTTACCGGGCGGGGATTGCCGCCACGCATGACTACTGTGTACGCCAATACGGGCAGGCGTTCGCCGCGTTGGATAACGCCACGCAGGAAGAGGTGTTGCAGCAGCTTGAGCGGGAAAACATTACTTTTGAGCATGTCAGTGCCCGCCAGTTTTTTGCCTTTTTGCTGCAAAACACCAAGGAAGGCTATTTTGCCGACCCCATCCATGGCGGCAACAAGCACATGGCCGCTTGGAAGTTCATCGGCTTCCCTGGTGCCCGGGGGGCGTACCTGGAGTGGGTCGACCAACACAATGTCAAATATCCATTAGGGCCGGTCAGCCTTACCGGCGAAAGGGGATAAGCATGGCGAAAACAAATCCACCGGTTGATGTTGTACTGGTTGGTCTGGGTTGGACCAGTTCGATCATGGGCATGGAGCTGACAGACGAAGGGCTGAACGTGCTGGCGCTTGAGCGCGGTGAAGACCGCGATACCGTGCCGGACTTTGCCTACCCGAAAATCGCCGATGAGCTGACTTATGGCGTACGCTATAAATTGATGCAGCGTCCGGCTAAAAGCACGCTGACGGTTCGTCATGGCCTGGGTGATATGGCGGTGCCTTATCGCAGCCTGGGTTCATTTCTACCCGGTGATGGGGTGGGTGGGGCCGGCGTGCACTGGAACGGACATACCTGGCGGCCACAGCCTCAGGAACTGCGTCTTAAAAGCTATGTCGAGGAGAATTTCGGCGCCGATATCATTCCTGACGAAATGACCATTCAGGATTTTGGCGTTAGCTACGACGAGCTGGAGCCCTTTTTCGACTATTTTGAGAAAGTGGCGGGTATTTCCGGTAAAGCGGGTAATCTGAATGGTGATATTCAGGAAGGCGGCAACCCGTTTGAGGGATGGCGCTCAAACGAGTACCCCATGCCGCCGCTCGCGCGTACCTTTAACGACACGCTGTTTGCTGATATGGCGCGTGATCAGGGGCTACACCCTTTTCCCTTGCCCGCTGCTAACGCTTCAGAAGCGTATATCAACCCTTACGGCATGCAGCTTGGGCCGTGTAACTTCTGCGGTTTTTGCGAACGCTATGGCTGTCTGAACTACTCCAAGTCCTCGCCCCAGACCTGTATTCTGGGCGTACTCAAGCGGCGTGAAAATTTCGCTTACCAGACCAATAGTGAAGTGCTCCGAGTGGAGCTTGATAGCGATGGCAAGAAAGCCACCGGTGTGACCTACATCGATGGCGAGGGCTCTGAAGTCTTCCAACCGGCTGACTTGGTGGTGTTGGGCGCTTACTCGCTCCACAACGTACATTTGATGCTGGTATCGGGTATCGGTACCCCTTATGACCCGGTAAGCGGTGAGGGCGTGGTCGGCAAGAACTACGCCTATCAGATGAACGGTGGCTCAACGCTCTACTTCAAGGATCAAGAGTTCAACCCTTTTATTGGCGCAGGCGGCAATGGTGAGATCGTTAACGACTACGGCGTTGAACAGATCGATTTTGCCCAGGAGGGCTTCATTGGCGGCTCGTATATCAATGCCGCGATGACCAATGGGCAGCCGATTCGCAACATGCCGCTGCGCTCAGATGCGCCGAGCTGGGGCGCTGGCTGGAAGCAGGCCGTGCAGGAAACCTATGGTCACACCATGACGATTGGTTCCCATGGCAGCAACATGGCCTACCGCGACTGCTATCTGGACCTTGACCCCAACTATACCGACGACCATGGGCGCCCGCTTATGCGTATGACGTTTGATTGGAAAGCAAACGATGTGCGCATGACCCAGTTCATGAAGCAGAAAATCGACACGCTCTCCAAGGCGCTGGGCCCGGATGACTACAAGCTCTCGTTCAAGGATTTCGATTCACGCTATGACGTCCGCCCTTACCAGACAACTCATAACGTCGGTGGCGCGATCATGGGCACCGACCCTTCCAGCAGCGCACTGAATCGCTATTTGCAGAGTTGGGATGTCCACAACGTATTTGTGATGGGTGCCAGTGCCTTTCCGCAGAATATTCAGTATAACCCCACGGGGCTGGTCGGCGCTTTGGCTTATTGGTCGGCCACAGCAATTCGCGAGCAGTATCTACTCAACCCCGGACCTCTGGTCCAAGCCTAAGGAGAGCGATCATGATGATTCATCGACAATGGCGCCAAGGGCTGGCGGGCGTGGGTCTGTTAAGCGTGGCGGCACAAGGCGTGGCGTTTGACCAGACCGAAATAGAGCGCGGGGAGTACCTTTCCCGAGCGGGCGATTGCGTTGCCTGCCATACCGCGCCGGGTGGCGAACCTTTTGCAGGCGGCCTGGCGGTTGAAAGCCCCTTTGGGGAGATTTTCTCGACCAATATTACCTCCGACCCGGAGACCGGGATCGGCAACTATACGCGCGATGAGTTTGCCGCGGCGCTGCGCGATGGTGTACGTAATGATGGCAAAAAGCTGTATCCAGCCATGCCGTATCCGTCCTACTCGTTAATTACCGATGACGATATTGACGCCCTCTATGCCTACTTTATGGAAGGCGTGGCGCCGGTATCGAATCAGCCGGAGCGCACAGATCTGAGCTTTCCGTTTAATCAGCGCTGGGGTATCGGGCTTTGGAACTGGCTTTTCGTGTCCTCTGAACCTTTCACGCCCTCTAGTGATCGAAGTGATGAGCTGAATCGGGGGGCTTATCTGGTACAGGGGTTAGGCCACTGCGGCAGTTGCCATACGCCGCGCGGGCTGTTTTTCCAGGAAAAGGCCATGAACGATGAGGGCAGTGACTTCCTGAGTGGAGAAACGCTGGAAGGCTGGTACGCGCCGAATTTACGGGGTAGCGGCAATCAGCGCCATCCGCTTCAGCGCTGGAACGAAGAGGATATCGTTGTCTATCTGGAAACCGGACGCAATGATCATAGCGCTGTAGTCGGGGAGATGACTTCGGTAGTTGCGCACAGTACATCGCATCTGGAAGAGGCCGACCTGTATGCCATCGCAGGCTATCTCAAATCGCTGCCCGCAGGGGAAGGTGACGAGGCGCCGCGCGATGAACAGGCCGCCGAGCAGACCCAGGCGATGCTGACCCACGCCGATGTAGACGGTAATACCGGCGCCCGGCTCTATCTGGATAACTGCAATGCCTGCCACTTTGCCAATGGTAAAGGCGCCTCGCAGGTCTTTCCGTCCTTGGTGGGCAGTTCGCTGGTCAATGCCGAGGATCCCACCGGGATCATTCGCGTGATTCTGTCCGGTGCCCGTATGCCTTCGACCGAGAAGCGGCCGGAAGCGTTGGCCATGCCCGATTTTGCCTGGCGGCTTTCTGATGATGAAGTGGCTGAAGTCGCTAACTTCGTGCGCTCGGCCTGGGGTAATGAAGGCGGTGAGTTAAATGCTGACAAGGTGGCCGATGTGCGAGATACGCTGCCGGAAGATCGTCCTACCAGCGCGCCTGACTATATCGACTAGCGACATTGATGGGTTAGTTAGACCAGCTAGAGCTATACGGTAGGTAGAAACAAAAACGGGTGCCCAAAAGGGCTCCCGTTTTACGTGAGTCACGTTAAGCGCGTTTTTTAGCCGCTTTTGTATCCGGTTTTTGGCTGTCGCTGGCATCGCTGGGTTGAGGAAGCGAAGGCAGTGACTGGGCCAGCATTTCTACGCTGTGACGGTAGTAAAGCTGGCTTTTATTGTGTTCACCAAGGCTTGCGTAAAGACGCGCAAGTTCGGCGCACACTTCGCCGTTGGGGCGTTGGCGCTGGCTGGCTTCAAAGTACTCCAGGGCTTTTTCCCACTTGCCGGTACGCAGCGAGAGGCGGCCGCAGGTCAGCAGTAGCTCGGGATCGTTGGGGCGCTCTTGCAGCCACTTTTCAGCTTTTGCCAACTGACGTGCTGCGTGTACGTTAAGCAGGCCGTAGCGCTTCACCAGCCGGGCATCCCAGTGATGATCCAGCGAGTGGTTCAGCAGGCGCTCGGCGATGCTCTCTTCGTTCGACTGAACCAGCGCATCGGTATACAGCACGACCAGTTCGGTATTGCTACGCAGGTACTCGGGCATGTCTGCCCAGAGGCCGCGAACACGCTCAATATTGCCGGGGTTTTTAGCTTCAAAAACAATCAGCTCACGGTACGCCTTGAACTCAAGCTGTTCGCGCTCCTGCTGGGCAATCAGCTTTTGGGCAGCCAGGCGTGGCAGCAGCCAGCGTAGGCCTTCCCAATCGTTGACGCTTAGGTGCACCTGCTTGAGCAGTTTTAGCACCTGCGGGTGGTCGCTTAGCTTTCTGTCCAGGCGATTCAAAATGGCTAGCGCCTCTTCAGGCTGCTGTCGATCAATCATCAGCTGCGCCTGCATCAAACCAATGGCCGTGTCGGCGCCTTCGGTGGTGAGTTGTGCCTGGTTCAAGTGCTCTTGAGACTTCGTGTGATTGCCCTGGTAGTGCGCTGCAAGGGCGGCCGACAGATAGTTAACCAGCGGCGTGCTGGAGTCATTAGCGGCGTGGACCAGGGTTTTTTCGGCTTTCTTCCAGCGGCCTTCCGTCAAGGCGACCAGACCACGCACGGTACGCTTCATGGCACGGCGATTACGCGCACGGCTATTCCAGGTACGGAAACGGCCCACAGGACGAATAATGCCGGTCAGCAGACGCAGCGCAAAATGCACCACAATAAAGGCGGCCAGCAGCAGAATCAGACCAAACCAGAACGATGTCTGGACGGACGTATCACCCACCCGAATTAACCAGTAGCCAGGTACCGACATCATCAGGTGCCCAAACAGGGCGCCGACGGCTAGGCCCGCGACCAGCAGGAGAATAAGTTTTCTCATGCATCACCTCCCTCTTCGCCATTTTGCTGGCGCGTCCTGAAGCGGTTTTCAATAAACTGGGTCATGGCCTGCTGGGAGGCACTGATATCCGGCAGTTCCGGCTCAATGTCGGCCTGTTTAAGCTCCTGAAGGCGCGAGATCACGCTTTGCGTGGCGTCGCTGTCCAGGTCGTAGTAGCCGTTAAGTAATTCCAGCGCTTTATCGATGCTGGCTTCATACAGCGGCTGCTCCTCTTTCAACAGGGCAAGCTGGGCCTGCTCAAGAATCAAGCGCAGGCTTTGGCGCAGGTACGACTCTTGCTCGGGAGTGACCAGCATTTCCATCGGTTCGTCGTGATGACGAATCACGATCAGGTCTTTAAGCTCTTCACCAAAACGTGCCAGCTGACGCTGGAAGTTGCCGGTAGGCGGCTGCTCAATGCCGGAGGTGACGGCGCGCTCTTCCACTTCCTGCGAAAGACGCAGGCTGGAAACGCGTTCTTGTAGCGCATTAAGCGCTAGATAGAGTCCCGTACGATCCACACGCGGCACGCCATCCAGTTCGGCAAGCTCGTTAGCGATGTCACGACGCACGGCGGTTAGCGCCGGGTTGTCAGCATCCGCCAGGCGGGCGTCGGCGGTACGCAGCAGCGCAGCAGCACCGTCAACATCGCCTTCAAGCTGGAGGCGCTGATTTGCCAGGCGCAGCAGGTAGGCCGCTTCTGCATGTAGCCAGTCGCGGTCGTCGGTATCTTGCGTCTGGGAAAGCTGGTTCAGCACGTTATCCAGCGTGCTGTTGACGTCGCTGCGGTAGCTATCAAGCTCGCTGCGTAACTCTTCCAGCGTGCCATCAAGGGCCTGGGTACGTTCGCGTTCGCTGCTTTCAATGCGTGATTCAAGCTCGCTCACGGATTGCTGCGTCGCGCTGCTGTCGGTCTGTTGGCTTAACGCATTGATGCGCTGTTGCTGGCTATCAAGGCGTTGCCAGCCCTGCCAGGCCACTACAATAAGCGCCACGCCCAGCACCAGTACCAACACCAAGGCTAACAGGCCGCCTTTGCGGCCTTTATGCTGCTCACCTCCACTTGGGGGAGGCGGCGTTGTGCCTTTTCCACCGTTACCGGAGGGGCGATTGGGCGTTGCCGTATTGCCATCGGGATCTTTCTTAGCCGTGGCAGGTTCTGTAACGCTGGCTGTCGATTTTTCGCTGTTAGGCGTCGTACTGGGAGGGGGGGCGGTGGCAGAGGCCGCGTCAGGTTTGCCGCTGTTTTTGCCACGCCGACGAGAGCTAGCATTTTTAGGCGCGTTGCTTGATGGTTCGGCAGCCGAGCTTGCGGGTGGGCTGCTTTCAACCGCGCTTGATGGCGAGGGAGTTGAGGTAGACGCGGCAGTTTCGCCCGGCGTGGCGCTTTTTTGAGGCGCGTCGGCGGACGCTTTTTGTACGTCTTCCTGGTCGTTTGGTTGTTTGCTCATCTGTCGCTAGCCCTTAATTAAGTTCCTTGATCGACATCGGCACCCATAGGATTACAGGACCTGCCCAACGCAGCTGCAAGGGCAGCTGGCGTTGCTCCCGACGCCACCTTGAGGTCACAAAAACCCAGTGTACCGGCCAGTGTAGCTAAACGCTGACTGGAAACGATTAGCGGTTGGTTCAACGCTGTTTGATCACACCATTTTGCCAGATGTTCGAGCAGTTCGCTGCTGGTGACGATGAGTGCTCGAAAATCTCCCGTAGCAAGGCGGGCCTGGAGTGAGGCCGAAGGCGGCTGAAAAATGCGCCGATACACAGCGACCCGGGTCATCTGAGCACCGCGTTCTGTCAGCGTCTCGGCCAGTAGCGTTCGGCCACCTTCTCCCGCCACCAGTAATATCCGCTGATGTGCGACATTCTTCAGTGAGGCGAGCGCTAAAAGTGCCTCGCTGGTGTTATCGCCGCGCTCATTTCCAGCCTTTTGTTGGTCAGCACCGGGTCTGTCAGCCGCTGCTGATGGGATGCGTACCCGTACGCCCAACTGGTCAAACAGTGCCTCTGCCGTAGCGCTCCCCACGCCATAATAAGCAATGCCAGTGGGCAGCTGTGGCCAGTAGCGGTCCAACGCGTTACCTAAACACAGGGCTGCGAAGGGGCTAACCACTATTATTTTGTCGTACTGGTCAATATCCAGCCAGACACGGCGCATCAGCGGGTCTTCTGGTAGCGCTTGAAGGCTCATCACCGCCATTGGCTCTACCCAAGCGCCCGTTGCGCGCAGCGTATTGGCAAGCACTTCACCGCGCTTGCCTGGTCGGCAGATCAGCACTGGCTGTGTCATACGTGATTGCCGTAGACCTCGGCCAAAATATCGCCTGCACCCTGGTCAAGCAGCTCTTCGGCAATACGGATGCCCAGTGCTTCAGGCTCGTACATTGAGCCGCGGCCTTCAGCACGCAATACTTCGGTGCCCTCAGGGTTGCCCACCAGCCCGCGCAGCCACATCGTCTCATTGGCCTTGTCGAGCACCGCGAAACCGGCAATCGGTACTTGGCAGCCGCCTTCCAAGCGCGTGTTCATGGCACGTTCTGCACGTACGCGGGTGGCGGTGTCCGGGTCATCCAGCGGGGCCAGCAGGCCGATCAGTTCCGGGTCATGCAGGCGGCACTCAATGCCCAGCGCGCCTTGGCCGCAGGCGGGCAGGCACACTTCCGGCGGCAGTGCCTGGGCAATACGCTCTTCAAGGCCCAAGCGTTTTAAGCCAGAGGTCGCCAGGATAATGGCATCGAATTCACCATCATCCAGTTTGGCCAGTCGGGTTTGCACGTTGCCGCGCAGGCTGAGAATTTGCAGGTCAGGGCGAGCTTCACGAAGTTGGAGTCCGCGACGCAGGCTGGCGGTGCCTATTTTGGCCCCTTCAGGCAATTCATCGATGCTTTTATAATGGTTGGATACAAACGCATCGGTAGGGTCTGAGCCCTCTAAAATAACCGAAAGCCCTAAGCCTTCGGGGAAAAGCATGGGGACATCCTTCATCGAGTGGACGGCGATATCCGCGCGGCCATCCAGCATGGCGTCTTCCAGCTCTTTAACAAATAGCCCCTTGCCGCCAATTTTAGACAGAGGGGTGTCGAGAATTTTGTCGCCTTTAGTAGAGAGCGCGACCAGCTCAACCTCAAGGCCCTCATGGGCAGCCATCAAGCGGTCACGGACGTGCTCGGCTTGCCACATGGCCAACTGACTTTTCCGCGTAGCAATACGCAGTTTGGTGATGGATGACACGTTATTCTCCCTTTGCCGCTGACGCGGCGCGTCAAGCTATGATGTGTCTCATCATAAAGCACCCGGGCGCACAGTAAAAATAACTGGCTGTTTTTAAGAAGCTGTTTTAAGCCACTGTCTTCAAAAGCTGTCTCCAAGAGCTGTCTCCAAGAGCAGTCTTAAAGAATTGCCTTAAAGATAAGTGCTCGGCGGGCCAAACGCCATTATTCTGCAAATGTGGGCGGCCCGAACTCAAGCCATAAGCGCAATGACTCTGTTACACTTTCCGCCATCGACTCTTTTGTTTTGTCAGCAGGATATACCTCCGATGAGCCAAGCTACGAATCAGTCCTGGGGCGGTCGCTTCAGCGAGCCTACCGATGCCTTTGTGGCGCGTTTTACCGCGTCTGTCACCTTTGACCAGCGCCTTGCGCGCCAGGATATTCAGGGCTCTATTGCCCACGCCACCATGCTTAGCCGCGTAGGCGTGCTGACCGGCGAAGAACGCGACGCGATTATTAACGGTTTGACCGAAATTCAAGGTGAAATCGAGCGCGGCGAATTTAACTGGTCGGTGCCGCTTGAAGACGTCCACATGAATATCGAAGCACGCCTGACCGACAAGATCGGTATCACTGGCAAGAAGCTTCACACCGGTCGTTCGCGTAATGATCAGGTAGCGACCGACATCCGCCTGTTTATGCGCGACGAGATTGACGTCATTGAGGTGGAATTAAAGCGCCTGCGCGAAGGTATGATCGAGCTTGCCGACCGCGAAGCCGATACCATCATGCCCGGCTTTACCCACCTGCAAACCGCCCAGCCGGTCACCTTTGGTCATCATCTGCTGGCTTGGCAGGAAATGCTCGCCCGTGACCATGAGCGCCTGCTGGATTGCCGTAAACGCGTTAACGTACTGCCGCTGGGCGCCGCTGCGCTGGCGGGTACTACGTACCCGATTGACCGCCACGTCACCGCAGAGCTGCTGGGCTTTGATCGCCCGGCGGAAAACTCGCTGGATGCCGTATCGGATCGCGACTTCGCGATTGAATTCACCAGCTTTGCCAGCATCTTGATGATGCACCTGTCGCGCATGAGCGAAGAGTTGGTGCTGTGGACCAGCGCCCAGTTTGACTTTATCGACCTGCCTGACCGCTTCTGCACCGGCTCTTCCATTATGCCGCAGAAGAAAAACCCTGACGTGCCGGAGCTGGTACGCGGTAAAACAGGCCGCGTATATGGTCATTTGATGGGCCTGCTGACGCTGATGAAGTCGCAGCCGCTGGCCTACAACAAGGATAATCAGGAAGATAAGGAGCCGCTGTTTGACGCGGTGGATACGGTGCGCGACTGCTTGAAAGCGTTCGCGGATATGGTGCCTGCCATTGAGCCGAAAAAAGACAGCATGTATGAAGCGGCGCGGCGTGGGTTCTCTACCGCCACCGACCTTGCCGACTACCTGGTCCGTAAAGGTGTTGCCTTCCGCGATGCCCATGAAATCGTCGGTCAGTCGGTTGCTTACGGCCTGAAAACCCAAAAAGATCTCTCGGAAATGAGTCTGGAAGAGCTTCAACAGTTCTCCTCTATCATCGAGCAGGATGTTTTTGACGTACTGACGCTGGAAGGCTCGGTGGCCGCGCGTAATCACATTGGCGGTACGGCGCCCAATCAGGTGCGTGCCGCAGCACAGCGTGCCCGCGAGGCGCTCTCGTTACGGCAGGGTCAGGCATGAAAACATTAGCGCTTATCGCGATCATCGCTTTATTCGTCGCGGGTTGCGGTCAGAAGGGACCGCTTTACCTGCCCGACGATAACTCACCCGATAACGGTGTGGCCGAACAGGCTGGGTAAGCGGCTGCAGGAGAGACGACATTATGGATCATTTTAACTACCGCGACGGCGTGCTTTACGCCGAAGATGTGCCGCTTTCGCAGATTGCCGCAGAGCACGGCACGCCCTGTTACGTTTATTCCAAGGCAACATTTGAGCGCCACTTTCGCGCTTACACCGAAGCGCTTGGTGGTCACCCGCATCTGATCTGCTACGCCGTTAAAGCCAACTCTAACCTGGCGGTACTGGGCCTGCTTGCAAGGCTAGGCGCCGGGTTTGATATTGTCTCCATTGGTGAGCTTGAGCGCGTGCTGGCAGCCGGAGGAGACCCTGCGAAAGTGGTGTTCTCGGGTGTTGCCAAGCAGCCCCATGAAATGGCCCGCGCGCTTGAGGTGGGCATCAAGTGCTTTAACGTTGAATCCCGTCCTGAGTTGGAGCGCTTAAACGCTGTAGCAGGGGAGCTGGGTAACGTTGCCCCGGTTTCGCTGCGCGTTAATCCGGACGTGGACGCGGGCACTCATCCGTATATCTCCACCGGGCTCAAGGACAACAAGTTTGGCATCGCGGTCGATGACGCGCTAGAGGTTTACGAGCTGGCGGCCAGCCTGCCGAATCTTCAGGTGAAGGGGTTGGATTGTCATATTGGTTCGCAGTTGACTGAAACCGCTCCGTTCCTGGACGCACTGGATCGGCTATTGATGCTGATGGAGCGCCTGCGCGAACGGGGTATCGAGATTGATCATTTGGATCTGGGCGGCGGTTTGGGCGTGCCTTACCGGGATGAAACGCCCCCGCAGCCGTTTGATTACGCAAGCCAGCTGTTAGCTCGCCTGTCGCGCTGGAAAGGCGGCGAAAATCTGACGCTGCTGTTTGAACCAGGCCGCTCTATTGCCGCCAATGCAGGTGTCATGTTGACGCGGGTTGAATTCCTGAAGCCCGGCGAAACCAAGAACTTCGCCATTGTTGATGCGGCCATGAACGACCTGATTCGCCCGGCGCTGTATCAGGCGTGGCAGGCTATCGTGCCGGTGGACACTCGTGAAGCTCGCCCAAGTGCGGTGTATGACGTGGTCGGCCCGGTGTGCGAAACCGGCGACTTTCTGGGTAAAGAGCGTGAGCTTGCGATTGCTGAAGGCGATCTTCTCGCGGTGCGTTCAGCGGGCGCTTACGGCTTTGTTATGGCGTCCAACTATAACAGCCGCCCGCGCCCGGCCGAGCTAATGGTCGATGGCGATACGTGTCACGTGGTACGGCGTCGGGAAACGGTCGAAAGCCTTTGGGCGGGCGAAGCGCTGCTGCCTGAAGGAGCGCGCTAATGCTTCTGCATTTCACCAAAATGCACGGCCTGGGCAACGACTTTATGGTCGTTGACCTGGTAACCCAGCGTGCCCGGCTGCGTGAAGAGCATATCCAACAGCTGGCTGATCGTCGCTTTGGGATTGGTTTTGATCAGCTGCTGGTGGTTGAGCCGCCCCGCAATCCCGAGATGGACTTTCGCTACCGTATTTTCAATGCCGACGGAAGTGAAGTGGAGAACTGTGGCAACGGCGCTCGCTGCTTTGCGCGCTTTGTGCGCGACCAGCGCTTGACCCACAAGCATGAGATTCACGTAGAAACAGCCGGTGGCCCGCTGGTTTTGCACGTACAGCACGATGGCCTTGTGCGTGTCGATATGGGGCGGCCGCGCTTTAGCCCGGCAGCACTGCCCTTTGAAGCCCCAGGCGACCAACCATTACACGAACTTGAGGTCGACGGTGAAACGCTTCACATCGGTGTGGTATCCATGGGTAATCCCCACGCGGTATTGCAGGTGGAAAGCGTTGAGCGCGCCCAGGTTGAGCGTTTGGGGCCGCTGATGGAAGCGCACCCTCGCTTCCCCAAGCGTGTTAACGTGGGCTTTATGCAGGTTCTTTCGGCTAACCAGATTCGTCTGCGGGTATTTGAGCGGGGCAGTGGCGAAACGCTTGCTTGTGGTACCGGTGCGTGCGCCGCCGTTGCTAACGGCATCCGGCAAGGCATCCTGAAAAGCCCGGTGAACGTTCACCTGCCCGGCGGCGAGCTGACGATAGAGTGGCCCGACCCGGAAGCGTCCCTGATTATGGTCGGCCCGGCTACACGCGTTTTTGATGGTCGCGTAGCACTTAATTGATAGTGACGCGTAACTGACTACAAGGAGAACGGCGATGTCTCAAGCCCCTGAACCGCGCAAGACGCTCGATCCAGACCAGGTAGCATTTTGGCTTGCCCGGCATCCCGATTTTTTTGTAGGCCGTGAAGGGTTGTTGCAGCAGCTTAAAGTACCGCACCCACATATTGATGGTGCGGTATCGCTGCTTGAGAGGCTGGTGCTGGACTTGCGTCAGCGGGCGGAAAAGGCCGAAGATCGCCTGGAGCACTTACTGGAAACTGCTCGGCACAACGAAGCTCAGTATCGGCGCCTACGGGAAACCCTGATGGCGCTGGTCGAAGCGGATAGCCGTGACGCCTTAGCGCAAGCTCTGGCGACTCAGCTTAACGAGCGCTTTGATACGCCCGCGATGGCGCTTTGGTGCCCGGCGTCGTTAAGCGATAGCGAACCCACCATGCCCCAGCCTCCGCGCCATGTGCTGGACCAGCACGCCAGTACACGTTTGGCCGCGTTACTGGACGGTAAAACCAGCCGCTGTGCCAAGTTAAGCGTTAGCGACTGGAAGTGCCTATTGCCGCATACTAAAGCGCCACGTAAAGCGGGCTCCTGCGCTATCTCGCGCCTCTCGGCGGGCGAGTCGCTGGGATACCTGCTACTGGCAAGCCCCAACCCTGACTGCTATCGCGCCAGCATGGATACGCTGTTTACCGAGTATCTTGGGGATATCGTGGCACGGCTTTTAATTCGCCTGGAAACGTATGGCTGAGTCGCTTCTTGCCGCAGCGGTGGCACGCTATATCGGCGCGCTAGGCCAACATGCAAGCCCGGCAACCGTCGCCGCCTATCAGCAGGATTTAAGCGCCCTGTGCCGGTTTGCCGAGCAGCGCGAAATACAGGACCCAGCGCTGCTGGACACGGCGCTGCTGCGCACTTTTCTAGGCACAGAGCGCAGCCGCGGGCTTGGCGCACGCAGCCTTGCACGGCGCCGAGCGGCGCTTTCGCGCTTTGCCGATGACCTGGTCAAGCAGGGGATTCTTGCCGATAACCCGGTCGCGCTACTGCGCACGCCTAAGCAACCCAGCCACCTGCCGCGCCCGGTCGATGTGGATGCATTGGCCCATTTTCTGGATAGCCCGCATGATGGCTCGCCCCTGGCCGTACGCGACCAGGCCATGTTGGAGCTTTTTTACTCCAGTGGTTTGCGCTTGGCAGAACTTGCCGCGCTGGACCTTCATGATCTGCAGACCAGCCGCGTACGTGTGATAGGCAAAGGCAGTAAACCACGCCAGGTGCCTGTCGGGCAGCGCGCCCAGCACACCCTGGCGGAGTGGATTGCCTGCCGGGCAACCATGGCACCAGAGGGTGAAACGGCGCTTTTTGTGGGCCAGCGTGGGGCGCGGCTGGGGCATCGAGCCATTCAAAAACGTCTTGCCCAACTCTCTGTTAGCCGGGGCTTGCCCGAGCACTTGCATCCTCACCGGTTGCGCCACTCGTTTGCCAGCCATTTGCTTGAATCAAGCCAGGATCTGCGTGCGGTTCAGGAGCTGTTAGGCCACGCAAACCTCTCCACCACCCAGGTATATACTCGGCTCGACTGGCAGCATTTGGCGACCAGCTATGACGCCGCCCACCCACGCGCCAAGCGCCGCCCTTCTGGAAACACACCATGACCGCACTAGCAGCTATCACGTTTGATTTAGACGATACGCTTTGGGATAACCAGGGCGTGATGCTACGCACGGAGGAGGGGCATTACGGCTGGTTACTTGAGGCGCTGAGTATCTGGCGCGCTACGCGTCACGAGGCGCCGCTGTCGCTGGATTATGAGGCGGGCGTGGAGGACTATTTACAGCGCCGCCAGCAGTTCGCTAAAGATGTGCCCGAGCGGCGCGGCGACTTTACCTGGCTACGCCTGCGCGCTCTGGAGGCGCAGTTGGAAGCCGAGGGCCTGCCCCGGAGTGCGGCCATTTTGTGGGCGGCAGCGGCCATGAACGAGTTTCATCGCCTGCGTATCCAGGTTTCTCCGCATCCGGAAGCGGCGGGTCTGCTTTCCGCGTTAGGCGAGCGCTACCAGTTGGCGGCCATTACCAACGGCAATATTCATTTAAAGCGTCAGCCGTTGGCGGCGTATTTCCCGGTGGCGATTGCTGCAGGCGAGCTTCTGGCACCCAAGCCGGAACACACGCCTTTTCTAACGGCGCTTTCACGGCTTAATGTCACGCCCGAGTGCGCGATGCACGTCGGCGACTCGTGGGAAGAGGATATCTTACCGGCTCAGCAGCTGGGCATGCATGCGGTGTGGGTCTCAAGCGACCAGAGCCAGGCGCTGCCGCCCAGGGTACACCGCATCGCACATATTAAAGAGCTGCCGGGTATATTGGATAAGCTGGACGGTTCAGTGGCCTGAGGTGTCTTCCGGTGGCGTATGCAGCCACTGGTCAAGCTTTTGCGAAAGTGTATCGACGCCCTGGCGCTTGAGCGATGAGAAAAGCTGAACTGACACCAGGTCTTCCCACTCTTTTAAGCGAGAACGGACTTTTTGCAGCGAGGCACTTGCCGGGCCTTTTTTCAGCTTGTCGGCCTTGGTTAGCAGGATATGCACCGGCATATTGCGCTGGTCGGCGAAGCTCAGCATCATCTGGTCAAACTCGGTCAGCGGGTGGCGAACGTCCATCAGCAGCACCAGCCCGCGTAGGCTAAAACGACCCCGCAGGTAGTCAGACAAATGCTGTTGCCACTCGATTTTGACGGCTTCTGGCACTTTCGCATAACCGTAGCCTGGAAGGTCGACCAGACGCCGCGCCTCGTCGTTCATAACGCTGAAAAAGTTGATCAACTGCGTGCGCCCTGGCGTGCGCGAAGTGCGGGCGAGGCCGTTCTGTTGCGTGAGCGCGTTGATGGCGCTCGATTTGCCCGCGTTAGAGCGTCCTGCAAACGCCACTTCAGCACCTGTATCGTCAGGGCAAGTAGCCAGAGTGGGGGCGCTGATAACAAATTTGGCGGTAGGGTAGTTCAACCGAGCGACGGGGCTATCTTGAGGGGTGGACATGGAATGAATCCTGAAAATCGAACCTATAAAACAGTCTGCGTTAACCACGCGTATAATGACATGGCACGCCGCACTGCGACGAATTACCCCGTCAGTCAGGTCAAGCATTGTGCTAAAAAGCGGTGATACCTGTGACCTGGGGCGTTAGTGTACCACTGGGCTTAAGCCAACAGCGACTAATCGGTAGGTTGAGCACCCTATTTGACATGCCAGATAGCGCCCACCGTTATGAATAGCGTAGCCCTTGAATCGCATAGTGAGTCGTCAATAGAACCGTCCTTAGAGTCATCATGAGCGTCGTTATGAACGTCTTTACGAAAATCTGTGTGAAAGCAACGCTGGCAAGCCTGGCGGCTGCTTTAAGTGCCCCAGCTAGTGTTTCTGCGCAGCCTGCTGGCCCGCAAGCAATGGATATCACCGCCGGTCAACAGCGCGCGCAAACGTGTGCGGCTTGTCATGGGCAAACGGGCATCAGCCCGGCCAGTGCGTTTCCGCATTTAGCGGGGCAGCAAGCCTCTTACCTGGCCAAACAGATTAGAGATATTCGTGATGGCGAGCGGGTGGTTGTGCAAATGACAGGCATGGTTGACGACTTTTCTGACCAGGATGCCTGGAACGTTGCCGCCTATTATGCCGCCCAGGAGGCTAATCTGGGCCATGCCAATGCGGAAGACGAGGCGCTATTGGCACGCGGAGAAGAGATTTATCGCGCAGGGGTGCGCTCGCGTGGTGTGCCTGCCTGCAGCGCATGCCATACGCCCACGGGTGGCGGTATTGGCAGCGCCGTTTACCCGGCGATTGCTGGTCAGTACCCCGCCTATACGATGACGGCGTTACACGCGTTTGCTAGCGGTGAACGAACGAACGACCCAAGCGGTAGCATGCACGATATTGCGACTCGGCTAAGCGAGGAGGATATGCAGGCCGTGGCTAACTACCTCTTTGGTTTACACTAAGTGGTATCCTGAAAATGAATGCTCTTTCCTATCGGTGAGGGAACCTGATAGCGTTAGAGATAGTCCTATCTTCGCTTATCCCTTGGAGAATTGTCGCATGTTCAAAACGTTATTGGTTGCCCTGACCGGTTTAGGCCTTTCAGCAGCTGTCAGCGCTCAGGAGTTGGTGGAAGGTAAAGATTATACGCTGCTTGATTCACCGGTCGCGACTCAGGTCGATGAGGATCACATCGAAGTGACCGAAGTGTTCTGGTTTGGCTGCCCGCACTGCAACCGTCTTCAAGCACCCATCACTGAATGGTACGAAACACTGGATGATGACGTAAGTATTGTGCATATGCCCGCTGTCATGGGCGGACACTCCAATGTTCACGCTGCTGCTTTTTATGCTGCCGAGTCGCTAGGCATTGAAGACGATTTGCATGCTGATTTCTTTACGGCGATTCACCAGGATGACCGTGCGTTAACGGATGCTGACGATATTGCCGACTTTTTTGCCGATTATGGTGTCAGTGAAGAAGATGCCAAAAAAGCCTTAACTTCATTTAGCGTACGCAGCGAAGTTAACAACGCCCACAGTCGTATTCGTGAAATGCGCTTGATGGGTGTGCCCGCGCTGGTGGTTGATGGCCGTTACGTTATCACCCCCAGCACTGCAGGCAGCCTTGAGAATATGCCACAAGTGGCAGAAGCGCTCATCGAACGCGTGCGTACTGAACGCGCGCAGTAAGGTGTAAGGGCATGGGGTGATAAGCAGATGGTCAATATGACAACAGTGAATCAGCCGGGCAAATTATCGTCTCTGTTTGAAACGGGGCACCTTCGCTTGCTGACGTTTAATTTGCAGGTGGGCATCCAAACGTCTGCTTATCATCACTACTTTACCCGCAGCTGGCAGCACTTCTTGCCGAACCCTCAGCGCGTTAAACGTCTAGATATTATGGGCGATGTGTTGAGCCAGTTTGATGTGGTGGGGCTTCAGGAAGCCGATGG
This sequence comes from Halomonas sp. AOP22-C1-8, assembly GCF_052378905.1. Classification (NCBI taxonomy): domain Bacteria; kingdom Pseudomonadati; phylum Pseudomonadota; class Gammaproteobacteria; order Oceanospirillales; family Halomonadaceae; genus Halomonas; species Halomonas sp. AOP22-C1-8. The sequence goes on from NZ_JBQSYD010000004.1 coordinate 97,572, forward strand.
CGGCAGTTTTCGCTCCAGTCGTATCAATCAGGTGGAGTACCTGGCCGCCCAGGCCGGGTTTCCGCATCACTTTAAACAGTTAAACCGTAATCTGGGGCGTATCGCCCAGCACAGTAACGGTCTGCTTTCGCGTCTGACACCTACGAAAATTGAAGAGCACCGTTTGCCCGGTACGTTACCTGGTCGCGGGGCCATTCACGTGCGTTTTGGCAACGGACCGGATGCGTTACATATCTTTATTGCTCACTTGGCGCTTAGCCAGCGTGGGCGTGGACGTCAGCTTGACTACTTAAGTGAAATTATTGAGCCGCTACATCACGTGGTGGTGATGGGCGATCTCAACTGTACGCCGGATCAGTTGCACGCCCATCAGCGGTTTAGCGCCTCGCTGCCACTTCATCCGGTTAAACCGCTATTGAGCTATCCCTCGTGGCAGCCACGACGTGCGCTGGACCATATTCTGCTCTCGCAAACGCTGGAGGCCGCCGAGGTGCGGGTAATGGATCATCTGTTCTCTGATCATCTGCCCATTGCCGTTGATCTACCGTTACCTAACGCCTGTCTATTGGCGATTGAAAACGCCAACTAACGCTTAAGGCCGCCAAACGGGTGAATATGTGCGTTTTAAGCCGCTTTAACCGGTAGATAATTGCCTGTTTAGGGATGACGTTCGGCCTGGAATCAGCGATGATTCCAGGCCGTTTCTTTGTGTAGGACATTTAACATGCACGCCAATGCTCATGAGCCGCGGTTGCTCCGCTGGCTCGACTGCGTGACGGAGAGAGTCGGCCGGGCCATTGCCTGGCTGGTTGTGATCATGATGCTGGTTCAGTTTGCCATCGTTGTCATGCGTTACGCCTTCGGTATGAACAGTATTGTGATGGAAGAGTCGGTAATGTATATGCATGCCGCCGTGTTTATGCTGTGCGCTGGCTGGACGCTGCGTCACGAGGGCCATGTGCGGGTGGATATCTTTTATCGGCGCATGTCCGACCGCGGCCGTGCCTGGATCGATCTTCTCGGTACGCTGTTTTTACTGATCCCGGTGATGCTATTTATTGCGATCACGAGCTTTCACTACGTTTACAGCAGCTGGTCGATCATGGAACGCTCCGCCAATGGCGGTATTCCTGCCGTATTTCTACTCAAGTCAATGATACTGGCGATGGTGGCACTGATGCTTCTCCAGGCGGTGGCCCAGTTAATCCGCAAAATACTCATTATCCGCGGCAAACTGCCTGCGCCTATTCCTGAGCATGAGGAGATCATCTAGTGCTGGCGACTCTATTGGAAGGTATGCCGCTGGTACTGTTCGCCACGGTTTGCGTTGTTTTAATGTTGGGCTATCCGGTGGCGCTGTCGCTGGCGGGCACTGCGCTGGCATTTGCCGGGTTAGGGTGGTTGCTTCAGTCGATGGGCGTTGCGGTGCCTTTTGAAGCGCGCTGGATGAACTCCATGCCCAACCGAATTTACGGCATCATGACCAATAGCACCCTGCTGGCGGTGCCTTTATTCGTGCTGATGGGCGTGCTGCTTGAGAAGTCAAAGGTCGCTGAAACACTTTTAGATGCGATGACCATGGCGTTTGGCGCTCTACGTGGGGGGCTGGGCATTGCCGTGGTATTGGTCGGTATGCTGCTGGCCGCATCTACCGGCATTGTGGGGGCCACGGTGGTCACCATGGGCCTGCTCTCGCTACCTACGATGCTAAAGCGTGGCTACTCGCCAGCGCTGGCGACCGGCACTATTTGTGCGACCGGAACGCTTGGTCAGATTATTCCACCGTCCATTGCGCTGGTGTTACTGGGCGACGTGCTCAACAACGCCTACCAGCAGGCCCAGCTTGCCATGGGGGCCTGGAGCCCGAAAACGCTTTCCGTAGGGGATCTGTTTGTTGGCGCGCTGGTGCCCGGCCTGATACTGGTGGTCGCGTATATCATCTACTTACTGATGGTAGCGTGGCTTAAGCCCAACGCTGCGCCGGCCGCTGATCGTCAGGCGTTGATGCAAGAGCTTGGGCATACCGGCAGTATCTGGCCGCTACTCATAAAAGGGCTTTTACCCCCGGTACTGCTGATCGTTGCCGTGCTGGGGTCTATTTTGGGCGGCATTGCGACGCCCACCGAGGCATCCGCCGTGGGCGCGTTTGGTGCCTTGCTGCTGGCCGCTTTTAATCGCCAGTTGAGTGTTCCCATGCTGCGCGAGGTGGTGTACTCCACCGCTAAAGTCACCAGCATGGTGTTTTTAATCCTGATTGGGGCGGCGCTGTTTTCGCTGGTTTTCCGTGCCTTCGGTGGTGAAGAACTGGTGACCCACCTGTTTGAAGCGATGCCGGGGGGCGTTGTAGGCGCCACAATCGTGGTCATGCTGGTTATCTTCCTGCTTGGGTTTATCCTCGACTTTATCGAAATTACCTTTGTTGTGGTGCCGATTGTCGGCCCGGTTCTGCTGGCCATGGGCGTTGACCCCATTTGGCTCGGTATTATGATCGCCGTTAACCTGCAAACCTCGTTTTTAACACCGCCGTTTGGGTTTGCGCTCTTTTACCTGCGGGGCGTAACGCCACAAAGTGTGCCGACCTCCGCCATCTACCGAGGCGTCATACCGTTTATTCTCCTGCAACTGGGGATGCTATTGGCGCTGGCGCTGTTCCCTGAGCTTGCCACGTGGCTACCGTCGGTTATTTAGGAAACCCCATGACACGAAACGTAAATGTACTGACGATTGCAGGCTCTGACCCCTCCGGTGGCGCAGGGCTGCAGGGTGATTTAAAGACGTTCTCGGCGCTGGGCGTCTATGGCACCAATGTGATTACGGCGGTGATTGCGCAAAATACTTGCGGCGTTTCCTCGGTCTATCCGGTATCCCCCCAGGCGATCCGTGAGCAGTTGGAAACCCTGTTGGACGATGTGGAGCTGGATGCCGTCAAGATTGGCATGGTCGCAAGCCAGGATGTCGCTGACGTGATTGCTGATGTACTGCGCAAGCGCCGCCCACGCTGGATCGTGCTTGATCCGGTGATGGTCGCCAAAAGTGGCGATATTCTGGTAGACGATGTGGGGATTCGGGCGGTACGCGACATTCTGGTGCCGCTGGCCGATGTGATCACACCTAACCTGCCGGAAGCCGCCGTGCTGCTGGATACCGCCTCACCTACGAGCCTGGACGCCATGGAAGCCATGCTGCCAGGCTTGGCCCAGCTGGGCGCGCCTTATGTCGTGTTAAAGGGGGGGCACCTGCGTGGCGAGACATGCCCTGACTTGCTGGCAACACCGGATGGTCACGAGTGGCTACCTGCGTCACGTATCCAAACAGAGAATTTACACGGCACCGGCTGCGCCTTGTCATCCGCTATTGCGGCCTGCCTGGCAAAGCTGCCCATGGATGCGCCTGCCCATGCCCCCGCTGCGGCTATTAGCGATGCTAAACGGTGGTTGCATGCTGCTCTTGAGGCCAGCGTTCAACTAAGCGTTGGCAAGGGGCGCGGGCCGGTGCACCATTTTCATGCCTGGTGGTAATGCGCTACACGCTAAAATGAATCGTTAGCTTGCGGGATATGGCTTCGCCCACCATGCTGAAGGGTGTCTGTGAAACGACTGCCTGGATGCTTGTCTGAGGAGCGTTATGCCATGACCCGCACGTTTGTGTTTGCCACTGACCTCTCTGCTGAAAATCGCGCTGGCTTTGCGCGCGCCTTGCGCCTTGCTTATACGCACAACGCCCATCTGGATGTTCTGCATGTGCTGGACCCCCATCTGCCGCATCGGCTACTGCAAGCAGTAGAGCAAGCGATCAATGAAGATATTGGCGCCACCTTGACCGATATCCGCGAAGACTATGCGTTGGAAGCCCCCAAGACCGTGGTGCAAACCGTTACCGGCGAACCCCATGTTGAAATTGCACGCAAGGCCCATGAACAGCAGGCCAGGCTGATTGTACTGGGGATGCACCGCAAGCGTGGCCAGAAAGCGCTGTTGGCGGGCACCACGCTAATGCGCGTCGTACGCAATGCGCCGTGTCCTGTGGTGATTACCCAGTACACGCCCACCCAGCCCTGGCAGCATATTGTGATACCCGTTGATGCCTGTTTGAGCGCTCGCCACATGCTAAAACAGACGCTAAACCACTTTCCCGATGCAAAACTAACGCTGCTGCATGCCTGGACACTGCCCGGTGAAGAAGCGCTGGGTTCTGAGGTCACTTTCGCTCAGTGGCGTGAGCAGGAAGTGGCGCGCCTGCGGGAGGCGTTAAAACACCAGATTGATGACCTGGTGCGCGAGCTCGACGATGCCCCCGATATTGAGCTGGTGCTTGAACCCGGCACGCCGTGCGAGGTGACCCAGGACTATATCAGGTACCATTCGCCTGACCTGGCGGTGATGAGTAGCCGTAGCCAGCCCTTCCACTCCAGCCAGCTAACGCAAGCGCTACTCAGCGAACCCCACTGCGACCTGATGTTATGCCGCGCCTGGTGACGTGAATAGGTACACTAGGCGCTGATATCGTCAGGAGAAGCGCAAGTGAAAGTACTGATACAGCGTGTGAGCCAGGCAAGCGTCAGTGTCGAGGGGCAAACGGTGGGTGCTATTGAACAAGGATTATTGGCACTAGTGGGCGTTGAGAAGGGCGACACTGACGCCGCCGTTGAGAAAATACTTCACCGACTTTTGCACTACCGTGTCTTTAGCGACGCCGAGGGCAAAATGAATCTCAATCTTCAGCAGGTAGACGGTGGCTTGTTGCTGGTATCGCAGTTTACACTGGCTGCTGAAACCCATAAGGGCCTGCGCCCGGGCTTTTCCAGCGCCGCGCCCCCGGCCGAAGGTGAAAGGCTGTTTAATACGTTGGTCAGCCAGGCCCAGTCGGCTTGGCCGAAGGTCGCCACCGGCCAGTTCGGTGCCGATATGCAGGTGGCACTGGTTAACGATGGCCCGGTGACGTTCATGCTGGAAAGCTAGCGGTTTGGCCCCGCAGAGTACAAACATCCTGGTACTAAGCGGTTTCACTGGCCAACAGTTCGGCCTCCATGACTTCCAGCGACTCTTCAGCTGCTAGCCACTGCTGCTCGGAACTGTCCAGGCGGGCCTTGATGGTGGCTTGCTGGGCCAGCGCATCGGTAAGCTCGGCCTTACGGCTGCTGTTGGTATAAAGCTCGGGGTCGGCCAGCACAGACTCTACGTCTTCCAGCTCGGCCTGGGCTTTTTCCATGGCTTTTTCAGCCTGGTCGCGCTCTTTTTTCAGCGGGCGCAATTTTTCACGCAGCTCGGCAGCTGCCTTACGGGCTGCCTTGCGCGCCTCGCGGCTATCACCACTGGACTGCTGGTTCTGACGCTCGGCCTTTTCACTGCGCGAATCGCGGCGGCTCTCCTCAAGGCGCGCCTTCAACCAGGTGCGATAATCCTCAAGGTCGCCATCAAACGGCTCAACTCGATTATCCGCTACACACCAAAACTCGTCGACCGTGGCACGCAGCAAGTGGCGGTCGTGGGATACCAGAATCACCGTGCCTTCAAAACCGACCAGCGCCTCGGTAAGCGCTTCGCGCATTTCCAGGTCCAGGTGGTTGGTCGGCTCATCCAGCAGCAATAAATTGGGCTTTTGCCAAGCGACCAGCGCCAGTGCCAAACGGGCTTTTTCACCGCCTGAGAAAGTGGCCACTTTGCCAAAGGCGTCATCGCCTTTAAAACCAAAGCCGCCCAGAAAGTTGCGAATCTCCTGGTCGCTGACTCTAGGTGAAAGGCGCTGGACATGCACAAAAGGGGTAGAGGTGACATCTAGCCCTTCCAACTGGTGCTGAGCAAAGTAGCCAATCGCCAAGTGCTCACCGGGAACGCGCTTGCCGTTTAGCAGTTCAAGCTCGCCGGTCAAGGATTTGATCAGCGTTGATTTACCCGCCCCGTTAGGCCCCAGCAGGCCAATACGGCTGCCCGGCAGCAGCGTAATATTGACCTTGTCGAGCTGAACGGTGTCACGCTCTTTACTCCGGTAGCCCAGCTGGGCCTGATCAAGTACCAGCAGCGGGTGCGAGGTTTTATCGGCGGCCGGTAGCGTGAAGTGAAACGGAGAGTCGACGTGGGCGATGGCAATATCTTCCATACGCTCCAGCATTTTTACCCGGCTTTGCGCCTGCTTCGCTTTGGTTGCCTGAGCTTTGAAGCGGGTAATAAATCGCTCGATCTCTTCCCGGCGGGCTTGCTGTTTCGCCGCTTCGGCCTGCTGCAGGGCTAACTTCTCGGCTCGCGTTCGCTCAAAGAGGGAGTAGTTGCCCCGATAAAGCTCAAGCGTCTGGTGGTGCATGTGCACTATGTGGTCACATACTGCATCCAGAAAATCGCGGTCGTGGGAAATCAGCAGCAGGGTGCCCGGGTAGCGGCTTAGCCACTGCTCCAGCCACAGCAGCGCGTCGAGGTCCAAGTGGTTGGTGGGCTCATCCAGCAGCAATAAGTCCGAGGGCATAAACAGCGTACGCGCCAGGTTAACGCGCATTCGCCAGCCGCCTGAAAAGTCGGAAAGCGGACGGGCAAGATCTGGCTGGAAAAAGCCAAGCCCAACCAGTAACTGGGCGGCGCGAGACTCCGCACGGTAGCCATCCAGAGTTTCGATCAGCCCGTGAAGCTCGGCTTCGCGGTGCGCTTCGCCCGCCTCCTGAGCGGCGAGCAGTTCGGCTTCAGCCTGGCGCAGGGCCTTATCGCCATCCAGCACATATTCGATAATCGGCCGGTCAAGCGCCTCAACTTCCTGAGCCATATGCGCGATGCGTTGCCCACCGCTCATTTCAACATCGCCCTGGTCGGGGCCTAATTCACCCAGCAGGAGCTTGAAAAGGCTCGATTTACCAGCGCCGTTTGCCCCGATAATACCCGCCTTGATACCGTCGTGCAGGGTCAAGTCGGCGTTCTCGAGTAGCGTTTGCGTGCCGCGTTGCAGGGCGACTTGGCGCAGTGCGATCATGCTCTCTCCCAAAGAAAAGTGGGTAAACCAATGCTTGATTCTAACCGATTGCGCCGCCTGGAGCAGATGCCATTATGGGATTTTGCCCTCTCGTTTTACAAAGCCCCCGGCGTTGAAGACGCCTGCCTGACGCTACAGGACACATTAGGCGTCGATGTGTGCGAACTGTTATTTCACGGCTGGCTGTTCGTGCATGGGCTTGAAGCACGCCCAGAAGCGCTGGCGCCACAGCGTGAGCAGCGTCAGATATGGCAGCGTGAGACCACTGAGGTGTTGCGTCATTTGCGCCGCAGATTAAAGCCCCAGGCACAGCACTGCGCCTCAATTGCCGCCTTGCGTAAAACGATTCAGCAGGCTGAGCTACAGGCCGAACGTGAAAACCTTCAACGTTGGCAAAGGTGGGCGATCGAAAATTCTGACAGCGACCAGCGGTTAACAAACTGCACGTTGTTTTCGAAAGATGGCGAAAAATGGCTGCAAGATAAGCTGTTTTTTGCCGAACTTGACAAGGATTGCCAAGGTGAGCCAAGCGCGCGCGAAAGCGTGGTTAACGCTTGGCAAACCCTGGCAGCCCGGCTTGACCACTTCGAGTCACCGCGCTAGCCTGAAAATAAGCTGCTTTTGAATAATCTTTCGTTATGCGTCCGCTGACCCACAGCAATGGATAACGTTTTTGCGTGTCAGCGAATGTTAAAAAGCGAATGTAAAAAAACAAAGGCAGAATTTTTGCGCACTCGTACGGCGCGCTAACCACTGCAAGGGGAACATCGCATGAAGGCAAGCAAGTTAGTAACGACGGCTAGCGTTGGCGCACTGTTGCTGGGCATGACCGCGGCTGCCCAGGCAGACAACTGGCGCTACGCTCACGAAGAGTACGAAGGTGATGTACAGGATGTGTTCGCCTACGCATTCAAAGAGTATATCGAAGATAATTCCGACCACACCGTTCAGGTTTATCGCTTTGGCGAACTGGGCGAGTCTGACGACATCATGGAGCAGACTCAAAACGGCATTCTCCAGTTTGTTAACCAGTCACCGGGCTTTACCGGCGCGCTGATTCCAGAAGCGCAAATTTTCTTTATTCCTTACCTTCTGCCTACCGATCAAGATACGGTTCTAACGTTCTTCGACGAAAGCGAAGCGATTAACGAGATGTTCCCCGAGCTTTACGCTGAGCAGGGTCTTGAGCTTCTTAAGATGTACCCAGAAGGCGAAATGGTGATTACCACCGATGAGCCGGTCAGCTCGCCCGAGGATCTGCAGAACAAGAAAATCCGTACCATGACCAACCCGCTGTTGTCAGAAACCTACAACGCGTTTGGCGCAACACCCACGCCGCTGCCGTGGGGTGAAGTGTACGGTGGTCTGCAAACCGGGATTTTGGACGGTCAGGAAAACCCGATCTTCTGGATCGAATCGGGCGGTCTGTATGAAGTCTCTCCGCACCTGACGTTTACCGGCCATGGCTGGTTCACAACCGCCATGATGGCGAATCAGGACTTCTATTCAGATCTTTCTGGAGAAGACCAGCAACTGGTTCAAGATGCCTCTGAAGCTGCTTATGACCAAACCATGGAGCACATCCAAGGCCTGGCCGACGAAGCGCTGGAGAAAATCCAGGCGGCTTCTAGCGATGTGACCGTTACGCGTCTGAACGAAGAGCAGATCCAGGTGTTCCGTGAACGGGCGCCACAAGTGGAAGAAGCCTTCCTCGAAATGACGGGTGACGGTGGCGCCGAGCTGCTGGAGCAGTTCAAAGCCGACCTGGAAGCCACAAACCCGTAATGTTGAGTTGCCGTTTAAGGCAGAAAGGGTGACTCATATCAGGGGCAGCCACGGCTGCCCCTTTTCTATTGTTTATCGATACCTTTAAAGGGGAGAAACGTTGGTGGATAGTAACCCCATACAAAAGGCGAAAAGCTTAAGCAGCCCCTACGCTAAACGTTTGCCGGTACTGTTCTCTCTCCCTTCAACGTTGAGCGTGGAATAACCTTGATGACTAGCATGTTATTGGCCGTTGCTAGCCATCGTCATGCCGTTAAACATGCCGTTAAACATGCCGTTAAAAAGGAGCCCGGCCATGACCGATGAAGAATCCGAAAAGAGCTACCATTCTGGTTTACCCGGCGTGCTGGGAGTGATCGACACTGCAATTAGCAAAATCGAGTCAGTAATACTGGCGCTAGGGGTTTTGCTAATGGCGCTGAATACGGTCACCAATGTGATTGCCCGCTTTGTATTTGGCAATAGCATCATGTTCTCCGGTGAGTTAAACCGTATTTTGATCATCATGATTACCTTTGCCGGTATTGGCTATGCGGCGCGCCACGGGCGTCATATACGTATGTCGGCAATTTATGACGCCTTGCCGGTGGGTGGGCGTAAAGTATTGATGATCTGTATTTCGCTCATCACCTCTTTAGTTATGTTCTTTCTATTTTACTACTCGATCGTTTATATCCTCGACCTGTATAGCAAAGGACGCGTGCTGCCTTCGTTAAGTTTGCCGGTCTGGATCATTTATCTATGGGTGCCGATGGGCTTTTTCATCACTGGTATTCAGTACCTGCTAACCGCCATTAAAAACCTCACGAGTCGGGATGTGTATCTCTCAACGGGTGTGGTCGATGGTTACAAAGATACCGAAACTGAAGTTTGATGCAGGGCATCGCATCCTGAGGAAAGAGCTATGACGACAATAATGATAGTCACCATGATTGCCCTGCTACTGCTGGGCTTTCCCATGATGGTGCCGCTCATTGCAGCGGCGATCATCGGTTTTTACATGATGTTTAACGGCTTCGGCCAGATGGATACGCTGATTCAGCAAATGATGGCAGGTATACGGCCAGCCTCACTGATCGCGGTACCCATGTTTATTTTAGCGGCCGATATTATGACCCGCGGCCAGTCGGCTAATCGTTTGATCGCGATGGTGATGTCGTTTATCGGCCATATTAAAGGCGGGCTTGCGGTGAGTACGGCGGCGTCCTGCACCCTGTTTGGTGCCGTTTCAGGCTCAACGCAGGCAACCGTGGTAGCGGTGGGGTCGCCGCTGCGGCCCAAAATGCTTAAAGCCGGCTACTCCGACTCCTTTACCCTGGCGCTGATTATTAATGCCAGCGACATCGCGTTTTTGATTCCGCCGAGTATCGGCATGATTATCTACGGCGTTGTATCTGGGACATCCATTGGGGAGCTGTTTATCGCCGGTATTGGTCCCGGTCTTCTGATTCTGCTTATGTTTTCGGCCTACTGTATTACCTACGCAATTGTTAAGGATGTACCGACTGAGGCGAAAGCCAACTGGAGAGAGCGTGGCACTGCCGTGAAAAAAGCGCTTTGGCCGCTGGGCTTCCCGGTCATTATTGTCGGCGGTATTTATGGCGGTATTTTTAGTCCTACGGAGGCTGCCGCTGCGTGTGTGCTTTATGCGGTGCTGCTGGAATTTGTGGTGTTTCGGTCCCTCAAGATGGTCGATATCTACACGATTGCCAAATCTACCGGCTTGATTACCGCTGTGGTGTTTATCCTGGTGGCAGTGGGTAATAGCTTCTCCTGGATTATTTCCTTTGCTCAAATTCCCCAAACTATTCTGGAAGCCGTAGGCGTGAATGATGCAGGGCCGACCGGCGTCTTGATCGCGATTTGTATCTCCTTCTTTATCGCCTGCATGTTCGTTGACCCTATCGTGGTCATCCTCGTGCTTACGCCTATCTTTGCCCCTGCCATTGCCGCAACAGGACTCGACCCGGTACTGGTCGGCATCTTGATTACCCTGCAGGTGGCGATTGGCTCGGCCACACCACCGTTTGGCTGCGACATCTTTACCGCGATTGCGATCTTTAAGCGGCCTTACTGGGAAGTTATTAAAGGCACGCCGCCGTTTATCTTTATGCTCATCCTAGCGGCCGCGCTTCTCATCATGTTCCCGCAGATTGCGCTGTTTCTGCGCGACTTGGCGTTCCGCTAGCCTTCCATCAAGGAGAACTGCATGTTTAACCGCATTTTAGTCCCAGTGGATGGCTCGAAAGGCGCTATTAAGGCGCTCGATAAAGCAGTAGGACTACATCTACTAACGGGCGCTGAGCTCTATTTCTTGTGTGTATTCAAGCACCACAGCCTGCTTGAGGCGTCACTTTCCATGGTGCGCCCCAACCAGTTGGATATTCCTGACGATGCGTTAAAAGAGTACGCCACCGAGATCGCTATACACGCGAAAACCCATGCCATTGAGCAAGGCGCGGACAGCACTAGCGTACGTGCTTTTGTTAAAGGTGGTCGGCCTTCACGCACTATTGCACGCTTCGCCTGGAAGCGAGAGTGCGATTTGATCGTGATTGGTGCTCAAGGCACTAACGGCGAAAAGAGCATGCTGCTGGGGAGTGTATCTCAACGGGTGGCCGGTGCGGCGCATTGCCCCACCTTGGTGGTGTAAGCTTCGTTGTAGACACTGCGGCTGACGTAAGCGTGTTTCACAAGGTTAAACCTCTTGGTAAAAGCGAGGTCGTACCAGTCGTAGCTACGGTCTTAACTATGGTTTTAACTACGGTTTTAACTACGGTCTTAACTACAGTCGTAACAACAGCGCCCGTTTCAGGTAGATACACCCTGAAGCGGGTGTTAGGCTTTGAAGCACTTAATATCTGGCGTATTGCGCCGTCGAATAAGGTTACTTTTTTATGAAAACACTGCTCTCCTCAACGGCTCTGACAGGTCTGCTTTTAGTGGCACCGTTTGTTGCTGCGGCCCCTGAAACTGACGATCAGCGCCTTGCCTACAGCCTTGGGGTTACGCTGGGTGAAAGCATGAAAGCGGATATCGGCGACCTTGACCTGGATGCGTTTAACGACGGCATGCGCGATGTGTTCGAGGACAATGAGTTGGCGCTCGACGAAGAGCAAATGGTTGAGGCTATCATGGCCTTCCAGGAGCGCTCGTTGGAGGCGCGTGAACAGGAAACCGCTGAGATCGCCCAGGCAAACCTCGAGGAAGGCGAAGAGTTCCTGGCAGAAAACGCCGAGCGTGAGGGCGTAGAGGTGACGGATTCTGGCCTGCAGTACGAAGTGCTTGAGTCGGGCGATGGCGCAACGCCCGGGGCTGAGGACACTGTTGAGGTGAATTACGAAGGCATGCTGCTGGATGGCACGATATTCGACAGCTCGTTTGAGCGCGGCGAGTCGGTTAGCTTCCAGGTCAATCAAGTCATTGAAGGCTGGCAGGAAGGCCTGCAGATGATGAGCGTTGGCGATAGCTGGATGCTGTATATCCCTGCTGACCTGGCCTACGGCGAAAACGGCCAAGGCCCGATTGGCCCCAATGAAATGCTCACGTTCCGGGTTGAACTGTTAGGCGTTGAATAATCCATGCCTATGGCCCTGCGGGTTGCTCACACGCTAAGTGCGTTGTTGTTGCTAAGCGGCCCGTTGGCAGCCAGTGCAATGGCTGAAACGCCTGAGCGTTTGCCCGCGCTAAATGCCATGTCAGAGCAGGCAAGCGTCGTCGGCGTTTCATCAGGCGGTTATATGGCAACCCAGCTAGCGGTTGCCTGGCCTGAGCGCTTTAGCGGTGTAGGCGTGCTGGCGGCAGGGCCTTGGGGCTGTTCGCAGGGCTCCTTAAATCTTGCGCTTAATCAATGCATGCAAACCCGTGCAGGCCAACCAGCCTTGGACAGGCTAGACGCACGCTGGGCGGGTTATAAAAGGCATGACCGGGTCGGTGCTCGTGAAGACCTGGCTCAGCTCCGTGCCTTTATCTGGTATGGCGATGCCGATGATGTCGTACAGCCCGAGCTGGCTGAGCTATTGGCCAAGCAGTGGTTGGGCTGGCTGGCATCGCCTGAGCAGCTGCAACGGGTGCGTAATCAGGCCGCGGGGCATGGCTGGCCAGTCCAGCTACGCGAAGAGGAAGCCGTTGGCCCGCAGGAATTAGGCAACTGCCGCCAGGGCGGTGGTAGCCATGTGCTGGCCTGTGATGAAGATGTTGCGCAAGAAATGCTTGCCTGGTTATACCCCGAACGTGACGCTTCTATTTCCGCAGCTACTTCCACAACTACTTCCGCAACGGGAGAGCTGGTCGCTTTCGATCAGTCGGAGTTTGCGGTTAAAGGGCTAGCGGACACGGGGTATGTATTTATTCCCGCGGCATGTGAAGAGGGAGCATGCCCGGTCACTATTGCGCTGCACGGCTGCCAAATGAGCGCTAACGCTATTGGTGGTGATACCTTTGTTAGCCATAGCGGTTTGAATCATTGGGCCGCCAGCCACCAGCAGATAGTGCTTTACCCACAAGCTGACAGCAGCTTGTCGAACCCGCAAGGATGCTGGGATTGGTGGGGATATGCAGAAAGCCTCTGGCAGCAGAATCCGTTACATGACACCCGTGAAGGAACACAAGTGAGCGCGCTCATGGCGATGCTCGATCGTCTGGAATCCACACCGGTAATCTCTGATTAGCCCTGCCTGACTAGCTCTTCTTCACCACTTCAAAGTCAAACCAGCTTCCCAAATTTCCCTCCGGTGTTTCAAGAATTACGCGTGCCCGCCAGGGCGTAGCGGTTTCCACTTCTCTATCCACTTGGCCGTGGCCACGAAAATGGCCTGGTGAAATGGCGTCCAGCACGAAGCGCCCAGTTCCCGAATCTCGATAGCGGTCAATCAAATCCACGTTGACCTGATGGGCTGGTATGCCTTGAATATTGACTTCCAGGGGTAAAGAGGCGAGTGCTTCTATAGGACCGTTAACATCAATATGAAAGGTTAGCTGGCGCCCGTCTCCCAGTACGGCGGAGCAAGGGTGGACATTGACATCGCAACTGGCAACGGAAGGGAACCAGGTAACGTGGTCGTTATCGTGATATTGATGGAAGAATACGTACCACGTAGACATCGCCAGTGCGAAGCCGGTGACTAAAATCAGTACCTTGAGTCCCTGTAAACCTGCAAAACCAGCAGTTTTAGGTAGTATCTTCATGGCAGAATACCGCTACGCAGGCCGTGAGGCGGAGTGTCGTTTCATGGTAACAGTAAACGTGTCGATGTCGTTGTGCTGTGATGTCGCAGTCACTAAGGAAAGCTCATGGAGAGTATTACCGCTGCGCTAGGGCCTTTGTTCCTACTGATTTTATTAGGAGCGGGCCTGGGCTATTGGCGCTGGCCCGGTGCCGATTTTTGGCCGCATATGGAGCGGCTAATTTACTTTGTGCTTTTCCCGGCCATGCTGGTAGGAACGCTTGCCACCGCTGATGTCAGCCAGGTACCGGTGGGGCGCTTGGCCCTGGTGCTACTCGGCGCCATTGCATTTTTTGGGCTGCTGATCTGGTGGCTGCGCCATTGGCTACAGCTAACGCCTGCTGCGTTTACCTCGGTGTTTCAAGGGGCGGTGCGCTTTAACACCTATGTGGGTGTCGCAGGGGCTGCTGCGTTGCATGGCGAGTTAGGTGCCACCACCGCCGCTGTTGCCGTAGCGCTGATGGTACCTGTAGTGAACGTGATGTGTGTGGCAAGTTTTGTGGCTGCTGGCACATTAGGCAGTGCAAGCATGGGTAAAAGTGTCATGGCGCTGGTGAAAAACCCGCTGATACTCGCCTGCCTGGCAGGCATAGGATTAAACCTGAGCGGCATTGGCTTGCCAGGATGGAGCCAGAACACCGTCGGCCTGCTAGGACGTGCCGCGCTACCGCTAGGGCTGGTTGCCGTTGGGGTGGCACTACGCCCGGCCGCGCTGCTGCGCATTGACCGAGGCCTGCTGGCGACCAACAGCGTTAAGCTACTACTAATGCCAGCGCTGGTATTGGCGCTGGCGTGGGCGCTAGGCCTGGACACCGTTAGCCGGGACGTCGCGCTGCTGTTTGCGGCACTCCCCACGGCAACCTCGGCCTATATTCTGGCCCGCCAGTTAGGCGGTGATGCTGAGCTAATGGCGGCCATTATCACCGGTCAAACGCTACTCGCCATGTTCACGCTTCCGTTCTGGTTACAGCTTTCAGGGTAAGATGTAAAAAAAATAAATAAAAAGCATTCGCATTTGTATTGACGCACTTAATGCGAATGATTATATTGTGCTTGTAGCGTTTAATGAGTCGCTACAGACCACGACAGCAAGCCGCCAGTTTGTTGTCATGGTTTCTCCCTCTCATTGCTAGTCACGGTCTTTTGCCACTCCTTTGGAGTGGCTTTCTTTTTTTTGGGGCCGGCTACTTTCTATTCAACGCGAAAGTATCTCGCTTTTATCGATATATTAACGTTTCATCCAACTATTCAGTTCGTCTAAAAACTCAAGGCACTGATTAAGCTGATCGATTTCTATGAACTCATTGGGCTTATGGGCTTGGCGGATAGAGCCTGGCCCAAGAATGACAGACGGGATGCCACCATCGATCTCGAACACCCCGCCTTCAGAACCATAAGAAACCTTGCCGCCACGCTCGGGAAGAATGGGTTCAAGCTGTTTAAACATATTACTGTCAGTGGCATCGCCCATGGCGGGATAGGCGAACAACTCTTGCCACTCGATGGCGGAATCTGGTGATTGGCGCTGCATTTCGGGCAGCAGAGCAGCCTCGATATCGTTGATCAGGGTTTGAATATCCGTGGCGGCCGCTTCTTGATCAATGCTGCGTAGCTCGAAGATAAAGCTACAGGTATCTGGGGTAACGTTGGTTGCCACACCGCCTTCGATGATAGTGGTAAGAGTGGTGGCATGGGGGACTGTAAAGTCGTGATCGAAGGGACCGTCGTGTTCATATCGTCGTGCTCGTTCGGCGATCATGGTGATGATGCGTGAGGCATACTCGACGGCATTGACGTGCTGAGGAGAAAACGATGAGTGGCCGCCTTCCCCGCGCACCGTCACCCGCATGGCGATCTTGCCTTTCTGGCCGTTGATCAGCTTCATTTCGCTGGGTTCACCGATAATTGCCAGCGCCGGTGGTACTTTGAGCCCTGCTAAGTAACGTGCAATGGCGGGCGCCCCCAAGCAGCCCACTTCTTCATCGTGAGAGAAACAGAAATAGAAGGGGCGCTTTAGTTCAGCGTTGGCAAACGCCGGTGCTGCCGCCATGATACACGCTGCAAAACCTTTCATGTCGCAGGTGCCACGACCGAACAAGCGGCTACCGCGCTGCTCCATTTTGAAAGGGTCGCTTTGCCAGCTCTTCGGGTTGGCAGGAACCACATCCGTATGGCCAGATAGGACAATTCCAGGTAGGTCTGCTGGGCCTAAACGAGCTACCAGATTCGCTTTCTCACCGCTCTTGTCCGGTAACACCGCCACATCCGCACCTAAATTGGCGAAGAATACCTCCATGTAGTCAATAAGTTCGAGGTTGGAGTACGCACTCGTTGTGTCGTAAGCGATCAAGTCGGCAAGGTGTGATATTGAAGCTTCCAACTGCGGGTGGGCGTTTGGCATGGCACTAGCTTGCATGGTTAATCCTCGGCAATAGGGGGATCGTTGGCTCAAACTTGGGCTTTTTTAAGTTGCTGACGAATCGTTACTACCACCACAAATATCGCCAAAGACGCGAATAACCAGGTGATCGGCGATGACACCAGAATGCTGGGATCACCACGAGATAGAGCAAGGGCGCGGCGCAGGTTTTCTTCCAGCATTGGGCCAAGAATGAACGCGATTAAAAAGGGCGCGGCGGGAATGGCGAACAGGAACATGAAAAAGCCAAATACGCCCATCGCCAGCAGCACGATGACGTCATACATGCTGTTGGAGATCGAAAAAATACCGAATACGCACAGGGCGAGGACAATCGGCGCCATCAAACCAGGCGGAATACGTGAGATATGCGAGAAAAAGCGCATCGTTGCCTTGCCGGCCCCAAACAGCAAAACGGATGAGAACAGCATGCCAATAAACAGCATGTAGACCTCATGAAGGTTGTTCTCAAACAGCATGGGGCCTGGGGTCATGCCGTGAATCATAAAGGCGCCCAGCATCACGCCCGTAATCACATCACCTGGTACGCCCAAGGCTAATAACGGAATCATGGTGGAGCCACAGCAGCCATTATTGGCAGACTCTGATGCCGCGATGCCTTCCAGCTCGCCTTTACCAAAGTTTTCGCGGTTCTTTGAACTACGCTGTGCTTCGCCGTAGGAGGAGAAAGCCGCCGCCGAAGGACCAATGCCGGGAATGGCCCCCATCACGACCCCGATCATGCTGCCTTTGAGCATTGCCTTTAAGGAACGGCGCAGCTCATCCCGTGTTACCCGGTTATCACCCAACTGCATGGGCTTATGGCTTTGGTTGTTGCGAAACACAATAATCTTGAGCAGCTCAGGAATCGCAAACAGGCCAATCAGTACGGGTGCCACGGCCAATCCGCTCTGCATATCCACAGTTAGGTCAAAGCGGAAAGAGCCGTACATATCTTCACCCACGGTGGCCAACAGTAGTCCCAGACATGCAGAAACCACCCCAAGCAGAAGCGAGCGTCCGGATACGCCCGCCACGGTAGTAAGCGCAAAAATCATCAGCATGAAATACTCGGGAGGACCAATACGCAGCGCGAGAAGTGCCAGCGGCGCAGCGATAAAAATCAGTGAAAGATTGGAAATAAAATCCCCAGTACACGAGGAATAGAGTGCCATGTTAAGGGCTTTGCCCGCCTTGCCCTGCTGGGCCAGCGGGTAGCCATCAAGGGTGGTGCAAGCGGCCGAAGCAGTACCAGGGGTCTTGATCAATATCGCCGATACCGAGCCGCCATAGGTCGAGCCTTTATAAAGCGCGACAAGCAGCAAAATACTCGGAATAGGCTGCATGTAAAACGTGAAGGGCAGCGCCAACGTAACAGCCATAGTGCCGGTCATGCCGGGAATCGCGCCAATAATCACTCCACCCCAGATACCGGCGGCCATGATCAAGAAATTTTCAATGGTGGCCACCGCTTGGAAGGCAACCAGCAGTTCGTTGAGCATAGTGGTCAGTCCTGTACGCGACAGTTAAATTCCGAAAGCCCTTAAAAGGCTGCCAGCCGGGAAACGCGTATTGAGCGCGCTGGAGAAAAACAGGTAGAGAAGTAGTGGAAGTACGATGGCTACGATGGTTGCCACTATTTTTTTGCGCCAATACCCCGTCAGTATTAGCATCGTCATTAACAGCAGGATGCTCGAGAGCAAAAATCCTAACAGCGACACTGCTCCGATAAAAAGCGCAAAAGCCAGTACTGTCCAGGCGAAGCGAGTGAGCAACGTGGCAAGGGGTGTGCCGCCCCGGAGGGCGCTGGCATCTTCAGGATCAGCGAGTGCTTCGGTTTTACGGGAAAACGATAGCCCGACAAGCAGCATTCCTAGCGCCATTCCCAGCATGGAAACCGTTCGTGGCCACATATCAGGTGGTGGTGCAAAGCCCGGAATAAAGCGGGGCCGGGGTACATAGGCTGGGATCAGCAAAAACAGAACGATACTAAACAGCACTGTAATAACTAAACCACGCGTTATACCCATGACCCCTCCAGCAATTCAATAATGTAATAGTAATAGCAATGTGCTTATTGCTAATTCAGTCCAAATAACCAAACTGTTCCGCTAAGGTGTGATAAAACTCATACTGTTCTTTGGCATAAGCTTCCATATCAACACTACCGATAGTGGAGATTGAACCCCGGGCTTGAGCACGGCTTAGCCATAACTCATCCTCGGCCACCTGTTCCATTACTTCGGCCCACTTGTTCACTACATCTTCGGGTAAGTTGGGGGGGCCGTATAGCGCGCTCCAGCCAATTACTTGCCCAGCTAGCTCATATCCCAGCTCTTCAGCTGTAGGTACTTCGGGAAGTGTTTCCATACGCTCAGGTGAAAAAACCATGAGCGGGCGCATATCGCCACTCTCGATATGAGGCATCAGAGATGCAGCCGCGATGGCAAGAAAGTCTACATGCCCCCCTAAAAGAGCCGTTGCTAGTTCGCCGCCTCCGCGATACGGGATTAGCGTTGCTGCTGTCAGCGGGTCCATTTCTGCATCGGCCAAGAGCGATTGAACGGTAAAACCATCAATTGCAGTGGCGCCAGAAGCGGCATAGCTCATCGCACCAGAGCTATTGGCAATACCTTCTAATAGATCCTCAACGCTCTCATAGGGGGAATCGTCCGCCACAGCAAGAATCATCGGCGTTGCTTCAAGTGGGCTAAGGAATGTGTACTCATCCCAGTGAACGCTATTGTTTTCATTTACTGCCGGTGACAGCGCCATCCCCACACGTGCAAGAAGTAGCGTATAGCCATCAGGATCAGTGCGGGTTACATCACGTGCGCCGGTCATTCCACCCGCGCCAGCTTGGTTAACTACCGTAACCGGCTCGCCTAAATACTGACGAGCAGATTCAGCTAATGCTCTGCCCGCGAGATCGGAGGCGCCGCCAGGGCCGTAAGGTACGACCAAGGTAACGGGCTCTGAGGGGTAGCTCTGTGCATAGGCGGTGGACGCGGTGAGAAGCGTTGCTGCCGCTAAGCTTAGGGTGCGTTTCATACATATCTCCGCAACAGTAGTTGCATAGCTGTTATTGAATCGCTGTTATTAAGGTTCTTTGTAAACAGCATTTATTGAATCCAGCACGCTTAAAATAGACAAGTATGCAATTTGTTGCAACAATTCAATTTAGTATTCGATTTAGTTCTACTGGTCTATGAAAGCTGCAAGCATGCCAAGTGGAGCAGCGATTTTTCATGAAGTTGATTCAGTTAAGGTATTGAGAGCCAAAAAATGAAAATTAAAGAAATTGAAGCCTTTGATGCTTTTATGAAACATGGGACGACAAAAGCGGCAGCTGACACCTTGGGGATTAGCCAATCTATGGTGAGCCGCCTATTAATTGGACTAGAAGATGAACTGGATTTTGCGTTATTCAAACGTACGCGTAATCAGCTTTCGCCAACATCAGAAGCATTTTTGTACCATGCATCTGTTTTAAGGCTAATGGCTAGTATTCGAAATACGCAAAAAGATGCAGATGCTATATCTAATAATCAGTTGGGTAATGTTGTTGTCGCTGCACAACCCATATTTTGTGACACTTTTCTACTCGATGTGATTAAACGCTTCAAAAAAAATCATCCGAATGTAGGTGTTCGCGTTATTGATGCGGGATTGCAAGAGTTGCTTAGAATGATTGATAACAATACTTGTGATATGGCATTAGGTATAACGCTTGAAGCCGATACTTATGGCGCGACAGTCAGTAGTCTTGCACGCTGCTCTGCCCGCTGCATCATGCACCGTACACATCCACTTGCAAAGCAAGACGTTGTGGCTATCGCGAGTTTGCAAAATCAGGTTTTTGTGGAGTTGATGGCAGATAGTCCTCTGCGCGCCAGAGTAGATTATATTATGCAAACTGTCGACATCAAGAGACATATTGCGGCTGAAATGCGCCATATGCGAGGGGTGTGCGCATTGGTAGATCGTGGGTTAGGCGTTGCAGTGATTGATCCTATTGCCGAACTTTTACTACAAGGTACGGCTGTTATAGCTAAGCCAATGGAACCAGCGATCGAATGGGAAATTGCGTTGCTTAAATCTAAATATAAGCCTTTAAGTAATATTGCTGAATCTTTCTGTGAGGAGATATATACGGAAATTGAGAGTTTAAATAAAATGGGTATTTTGACATCTTTAAATACAAAGCCGACAAAATAACTGGCTTTCATATTAGGCAATCGCTATAAAAATTTCTGGTATGATCTGAGGGCGGCGTATGGTGAATGTTTAGCGATAAATTACCCTGAGATAAAGTATCTGCCTTAGTGATGGTTGGTAGATATGCTTTGACCGAGCCTCTACTGATAATGCACAACCTAAACCTGCTTGGTGATATATCTTCGCTTTTGCTGACGGAAACGCTAAGTGCCTAGTATGCCAAGGCGACCGTCAGCGAGAGCTTTACGCTGACGACCTTTTCTTGAAAGTGGCGGTGGCTTTACGCCTCGCGCTGGTAAATCAAATCCCACACGCCGTGGCCCAGCTTCTCGCCCCGGGCTTCAAACTTGGTTAGCGGGCGGAAGGTGGGGCGGGGCACATAGGGCGCCGTGTCGGCATTGGCTGTGTTCGCGTAGCCGGGAGCGGCTTCCATTACCTCGGCCATCCACTCGGCATAGGCTTCCCAGTCGGTCGCCATGTGGAAGGTGCCGCCGGGTTTCAGGCGGGTGCGAATCAGCTCGACAAATGCGGGCTGCACAATGCGTCGCTTGTGGTGTTTTTTCTTCGGCCAGGGGTCGGGGAAGAACAGCTGCACGGTGGTCAATGAGCCTTCCGGCAGGCACTTTTCCAGCACGGCCAAAGCGTCTTCCTTGTAGATGCGCAGGTTGGTTAGACCGCGCTTGTCTACTTCATCAAGCAGCTTGCCGACGCCCGGTGAATGCACTTCAATGCCGATAAAGTCGGTATCCGGGTGGGTTTCTGCCTGCTCGATAAGCGAGTTGCCCATGCCAAAGCCGATTTCAACCACGCGGGGGGCTTCCCGGCCAAACAGCGCGGTCAGGTCCTGCAGGCCATCATCAATCGTTAGGCCAAAGCGCGGCCATACATCTTCAAGGCCCCGGTTTTGGGCCTGGGTCATGCGTCCGGCACGGATTACATAGCTTTTAATACCGCGACGATGCAGCGGCGCTTCAGCGCTTTCTGGCCCGGTTGAGGACTCGTCGGTATTTTTAATATCAGTCATAAAATCTCTTAACCGTTAATGCGGCCAGCAAAAGGTGATGAAGGGTCTGCCGTTTGGCGGCGCGGCATGCGCCCGGCCAGGAAAGCATCGCGCCCGGCTTCTACGGCGCTCTTCATGGCGCGCGCCATACGCAGCGGTTCACGAGCGTGGGCAATGGCGGTATTCAACAGCACACCGTCGCAACCCAGCTCCATGGCCATGGCCGCGTCGGATGCCGTGCCGATACCGGCATCCACCAGCACCGGTACGCTGCTTTGTTCCACAATCAGGCGCACGTTGTGCGGGTTCTGAATGCCGTGACCTGAGCCAATCAGCGAGCCCAGCGGCATGATGGCGCAGCAACCCATGGCTTCAAGCTCACGTGCCACAATGGGGTCGTCGCTGGTGTACACCATGACGTCAAAGCCATCGGCCAAGAGTGTTTCGGCGGCCTTTAACGTTTCGACCACATTGGGGTAAAGCGTGGTCTCATCGCCCAGTACTTCCAGTTTGACCAACTTGTGGCCATCCAGCAGTTCGCGGGCCAGGCGACAAGTGCGCACGGCGTCTTTGGCGGTGTAGCAGCCTGCCGTGTTGGGCAGTAGTGTATAGCGCGACGGTGATATCACGTCGAGCAGGTTGGGTCCGGCTTCCTGGCCCAGATTGGTACGGCGTACGGCAAAGGTAACAATCTCGGCGCCACTTTCGGCAATCGCCGCGCCGGTCTCGTTGAAGTCTTTATATTTGCCGGTGCCGACCAGCAGGCGAGAACTAAAATTACGTCCGGCGATAGTAAACGGCGCATCGTTTTGAAGTGTCATAGCGAATCCTGGTTAAAGCGCAAGAAATAGGGCGTAGCCAGTGGAAGGATCATGAGAGCTGCGGGCTAGCCACCGCCAATGGCGTGCACCACTTCGACCTGGTCATCCTCGGCCAAGGGAGTGATGGCTAGCTGGCTGCGTGGCACAATCTCTTCGTTGATCTCTACCGCGACCCGCCGACCCGTAAGCGCCAATTGATCGATTAGATCCGCAGCCGTCAGGCCCGCTTCCAGCGTGTAAGGCTCGCCATTGAGTTGAATTTGCATAAGGGCGTCTCGTCTATCGAGGCATAGGGTCTATAAGAGTTAGGGCTAACCCTAGCGAAATACCAAAAAGTGCCTCTATTGTAGCGGTTTCCTGCGGCGCAAGGTATGCCGAGTCGTACGCGTGCTTACACAGGCGCGCTAACACCTTGAAAGGAGCAGTAATGCAACGTAGCGAACGAATCATTTGGTGCCTGGTAGCGCTCTCTGGAGCTATCACGGTCATGGTGGGCGCGTATGCTGCTCATGGTCTGGCCGCGCGAGTATCGGCGGAGTTGGTGCACGCGGCCGAAACCGGCGTGCGCTACCAGGCCTGGCACACACTGGCGATAATGGCGGTACTGGTCGGTCAGCGTGTGTTCGGTTTCAGGGGCTGGCAGTGGCCAGTTGCGCTGTGGGGCTTGGGAATCGTGGGCTTCTCCGGCTCGCTTTATGCCATGGCGATGGCCGGTTTGAATGCAGGCATCGTCACGCCGATAGGTGGCGCTCTGCTGATTGCCGGGTGGCTGATGCTGGCGGTAGCGGTGATCAGAAGCCCTTAACAAGCCTCTAACTAAACAGCCCCTGGTAGATCCGCTGGCGCATCGATATCACGCAAGATGCCCGCATCCGCGACCGGGCATTCCCGCAGGCGTGAGGCGTACTGCTGGATCACACCCTTGGCACCGTCACTGCCGCTTAGCCTCTCAAGCGCGGGCCACATTGTCCGCCCGAAAATCACCGGGTGCCCCTGCTGGCCTTCAAAGCAGGGTCGCACGATGGTGTCTCGGCAGGCCAAGCGCTGCAGGGTCAGCAGCGTTTTTGGATCAACATAGGGCATATCGCCGAGCAGAATTGCCACGGCGCCCATGTTATCCAGGCCGGGGTCACGACCCAGGGCGCCCACCGCTTCAGTCAGGCTTGCCCCCAGGCCAAGGTGCGCTTGGCGAACGCGCACCAGCGGCATGTCTTGGGGAAGTCCTAATAACGTTGGGTCATCCTCTTCACGCACGGCCACACGCAGGTGGGTAAACGCTCTTTGGGCGTTGGCAAGCGAGGTTGCCAGCAGCGTTTGGCCATTTGGCAGAGGTGCGCAGCGTTTATCGCTAGGCCCAAAGCGGCGCGAGTAGCCTGCGGCCATCATCAGGGCCACAACGTGGTTAGAGCTCATCAAGCGGTTTTCCATGCTGAACGCGCACAATGTCCGCCATGACGGCCAAGGCAATTTCGGCGGGGGTCTTGCTGCCCAGTGCCAGGCCAATCGGCATGTGGATGCGCTCAACCTGGGCCTCTGTCAGCCTGCCGGAGCGAGTAAGCCGCTCGGCCCGTGCGGCTGAAGAGCGCCGTGAGCCCATCACGCCAATATAGAAGGCGGGCGTATGCACGGCTTCCATCATGGCGAGATCATCAATGCGTGGGTCGTGAGTAAGCGCCACAATGGCCGTAGCGCCATGGCAGTTGCCAGAGGCAATGTACTGCGAAGGCAGCAGCGCCTTCACATCCACGCCGGGTACGCCAAAATTTCGGCAAGCCGTCTCGTCCGGATCGCAGACGATCACTTCAAACCCCAGTGTGACGGCAAAGCTGGCGCAGGGCGTTGAAATCGCTGAGATCCCCGCGATGATCAGCCGCCGGGCAGGAGCAAGGCGCATCTGAACGATGTCTTGCTCAACGTCCTTTACCACACGGGGACCTAATCCCGTCTCGGCAGAAAAGTAGCGCTCCCCGCTGGATAAATGCACGTTGCGCAGCACGCGTTCTTGGCCCTGAAGTGCTGCGAGCAGCGTGGTCAGGTGTCCAAACGTGTCTGGTGTGGCGGGCAGGCGCTCAATAAGCACTTCGAGCATGCCGCCGCAGGGCAGGGAGATGTTCGTTCCTTGATCCGCTTCGGGGTCGCCATAGCGCACCAGCGTAATGGGGCGATCAAACGCGCGCTCACTCAGGCGCTGGATAAAGTTCTCCTCCACACAGCCCCCGGATAGCGAGCCGATATGTTGGCCATCTTGCCTGACCGCCATCCACGAGCCGGGCGCGCGGGGCGATGAGCCAAACGTGGCCAGCACGGTACATAGCCACACCGTTTCGCCTTCCTCGCACCATGCGTGTGCTTGCTCAATAACCTGCAAATCCAAGTGTTGCATTCAAACGCTTCCAATAGTGGGCAAACGGCATCCATGCCAGCCGTGCGAGTGCAATCCAATCACTGTGCATATTAGCCTAGCGCAACGACGCAATCAGGGCAGAGGATTGGGCCTCCTACCACGATTATGACTATGCTGAAGTCTTTGTGGCATTCAATACGCCATGGCAATGCACAAGGAGGGCATGTTCATGAACTCTTCTAATAATGTCGAAAGACGATCCAAGGCCGTAGCTACCGATAGCACCATCGTATCCCTTACCGTTAATGGCAAACACCATACGCTGACGCTGGATAACCGCACTACGCTGCTGGATGCCCTGCGTGAGGATTTGAAGCTCACCGGCAGCAAAAAAGGCTGTGATCTGGGGCAGTGTGGTGCCTGTACGGTGTCCGTTAACGGCGAGCGCATCAACGCTTGCCTGTCGCTTGCGGTAATGCACGAAGGCGATGAGATAGTCACTATTGAAGGAAAAGCCGACGCCGAACAGCTTGATCCCATGCAGCAGGCGTTTGTTGAGCATGACGCTTTCCAGTGCGGCTATTGCACCCCGGGGCAGATTTGTTCGGCAAGCGCCGTGCTGGAAGAAATTCGTGCAGGCATTCCCAGTCACGTGACGCAAGACCTCACCGCTCCCATCGAGATAACGGATAGCGAAATTCGCGAGCGGATGTCGGGCAATCTTTGTCGCTGCGGTGCTTACGCCAATATTTTAGACGCTATTCATCAGGCAGCGGAGGAGGGCGCATGAAATCCTTCTCTTATGAACGCGTAAGTGACCCCGCCCAAGCCGCCGCTCGTGCTGCACACGTGCCGGGCGCCAGGTTTATTGCTGGCGGCACTAACCTGCTTGACCTGATGAAGCATGAGATTGAAACCCCGGCGCATTTGATTGATGTCACCCACACCGACTTAAACGACATTACGCCCACCCGCGACGGCGGTTTGCGCATCGGGGCGATAGTGCGCAATAACGCGCTGGCGGCTGATGCAAGAATACGCCGCGACTACAGCGTGCTAACCCGGGCGCTGGTCTCGGGTGCCTCAGGCCAGTTGCGCAACAAAGCGACGACCGGCGGCAATCTTCTACAGCGTACCCGCTGCCCGTATTTTTACGATACCGGCATGCCCTGCAATAAACGTAAGCCCGGGGCAGGCTGCGCCGCCCTTGGCGATGGCGCCGTTACGCGCCAGCTGGGTGTCATCGGCACCTCAGACGCGTGCATTGCCACGCACCCTTCCGATATGGCCGTTGCGCTGCGTGCGCTGGACGCTGATGTCGAAACGGTAACCCCTAATGGCGAAACCCGGCGCCTGACGTTGGATGAGTTTTATCGCCTGCCCGGTGACACTCCTCATGTGGAAAAGGCGCTGGAACCGGGCGAGATGATTACCGCCGTGCTACTCCCCCCGCCGGTGGAAAGCCGCCAAGCGTATTACAAGGTACGCGACCGCGCCTCCTATGCGTTTGCACTGGTGTCCGTTGCGCTTATGCAGAAGCCTGACGGCACCGGACGTATCACGCTGGGCGGGGTAGCCCCTAGGCCCTGGCAGCGCGATGAGGCCGATGCAGTCTTACCGGAAGGGGCGCAAGCGGTCATGGCGCGGCTACTGGATGGCGCACGCCCGACGCAAGACAACGCCTTCAAGGTAACGCTGGCTGAACGAACGCTTGCCGCGCTGCTGGCGCAGGAGTAACCCATGGATTTCAATCAAGCGACAGACGACAACCTGTTTGATCACGCGCGTATCATCGGCAAACCCCATACGCGAATCGATGGGATCCTTAAGGTAACCGGCCAGGCGCCCTACGCCTATGAGCGCCATGACGTGGTGGCCAATCAGCTGGTGGGTTACCCCTTGTGTGCCACCATCGCCAACGGCCGCGTGACATATATGGATGCCTCTGCGGCGCGTGCTGCCCCCGGCGTAGTAGACGTGGTCACCACCTTGGACATTGAGCCGCTGGAGCGCGCGGATAGCAATGTCGCCCGGCTGTTTGGCGGTGACACCATCCAGCATTATCACCAAGCGATTGCCGTGGTGGTGGCAGAAACGCTGGAGCAGGCACGTGGCGCGGCTTCCCTGATTGAGGTGCGCTATGAAGAAACGCCCGGCGTGTTTGATCTTGAAAGCGCCTGGGAGCGGCTTCAGAACACCGGCGAGCCGGAGGCCGAGGTAGGCGATGTGGAGGCCACCTTTCAAGGCGCGGTGGTGACCCTTGACGAAGTCTACCGTA
Organism: Halomonas sp. AOP22-C1-8; assembly: GCF_052378905.1. Taxonomy (NCBI): domain Bacteria; kingdom Pseudomonadati; phylum Pseudomonadota; class Gammaproteobacteria; order Oceanospirillales; family Halomonadaceae; genus Halomonas; species Halomonas sp. AOP22-C1-8. The sequence continues at coordinate 124,616 of NZ_JBQSYD010000004.1, forward strand.
CTGCTTCCCAGAGCCACGCCATGATGGAGCCGCACGCGTCTATCGTCGACTGGTCCGATGGCATCCAGATGACGGTGTGGACCTCGAACCAGATGATCGAATGGACGCGTCAGGCGCTGGCGACCACGTTCAGTATCGACCCCGATACCATCCGGCTGGAGAGCCCCTTTGTGGGTGGTGGCTTTGGCGGTAAGTTGTGGCTGCGGGCGGATACGGTACTTGCCGCGCTGGGTTCACGGGCGGTGGGCCGCCCGGTCAAGCTCGCCTTGCCACGCCAACTGATGTTCAACAACACCACCCACCGCTCGGCAACTATCCAGCGACTCCGTATCGCCGCCGATGCTGAGGGCCATATCACCGTTTTTGACCACTCGGCGGTCTCGCATACGCTACCCGGCGGCAGCGGTGAAGACCCGGTCAATCAGACTCGCCATTTCTATGCCGGTGAACATCGCCGCGTGGCTCATCAGCCTATCGATATGGGGCTTCCCGAATCGGCGGATATGCGTGCGCCTGGCGAGGCCTCAGGCTTGGCCGCGCTAGAAATCGCCATGGATGAAATGGCTGAAAAGCTGGGTATGGACCCGGTCGAATTCCGTATTCTTAACGATACCCAGGTCGACCCCGAAGATTCCTCTAAGCCCTTTAGCGAACGTCACTTTGTCGAGTGCTTACGCCAGGGCGCCGAGAAGTTTGGTTGGGCTGAGCGTAGCCAAACGCCGGGTAAAAAACGCCAAGGCCAGTGGCTGATTGGCTATGGCGTGGCGGGTGCCTACCGCGGTGCGCCGACTCTGAAATCCGGCGCACGCGTGCGCCTGCGGAGCGGGCGGCTGGTGGTAGAAACCGATATGACCGATATCGGCACGGGTTCCTATACCATCATTGCCCAGACCGCCGCGGAAACCATGGGGCTAAAAATCGATGCAGTAGAGGTTCGCTTGGGTAACAGCGCCTACCCGACATCCTCAGGTTCGGGCGGGCAGTTTGGCGCGGCAAGCTCGACGGCTGGGGTGTATGCCGCCTGTGTTGCGCTTCAATCTGAAATAGCCAAGCGGCTGGAGATAGACGCACCGCGTTTTGAAAATGGCCGCGTGCTGGCAGATAACACCGACCTGGCGCTGGCGGATGTCGCGGCAGGTGAAGAGCTGGTGGCCGAAGATTCGATCAATTTTGGCGACTTTAAAGACAAGATGCAGATTGCCACCTTCGCTGCGCACTTTGTGGAGGTGGCCGTGCACGCCCATACCGGCGAAACGCGCATTCGGCGCATGCTCTCGGTATGCGATGCGGGGCGTATCCTCAACCCGACCACGGCGCGCAGCCAGGTGTTGGGAGGCATGACCATGGGGGCAGGCGCAGCCTTGATGGAAGGCATGAGTCCTGACCTGGAGCGCGGATTCTTTGTGAACCATGATCTGGCAGGTTACGAGGTGGCGGTTCACGCCGATATTCCCGAGCAGGAGGTGATTTTCCTGGATACCACCGATGCTGCATCCACTCCCTTGAAAGCCAAAGGCGTGGGCGAGCTGGGCATCTGTGGCGTGGCGGCAGCGATCGCTAACGCGATGTATAACGCGACAGGAGTGCGGGTGCGCGAGTATCCGATGACGCTGGACCGTATGCTTGATCAGCTACCCGCCGCGTAACACGCGTAAGTCACGCTTGCGCTAAAAAGGCCCGGGTCAGGCGATTGATACCGGGCCTTTTTTACGGTTTATCTTTCACTGTTTACCTTTAAGCCGCCCGGTGCTTTTACGCACGATCAAGTGACTGCTTAGCGTTTGATGCCGAATGGGCTGCTCGCCGCGCAAAAGGTGGAGCAGCAACTGCATGGCTTGCTGGCCGATTTCATTGCGCGGCTGGCTAATGGTCGTCAGTTCCGGGTCGCAGTATTCACTCAGGCCGATATTATCAAAGCCGACAACCGACAACTGGTCGGGCACGCTTATGCCCAACTGGCGGGCGGCTTTCAGCACGCCAACCGCCATTTCGTCACTATGACAAAAAATTGCGGTAGGGCGGCGCGTTTTCCCCTCCAGCAGTGCTAGCCCCTGCTGATACCCGGAGCGAAAGCCAAAGTTACCCTCTGCAATACGCGCTTCATTGCTCAATTGATGGGCCGCGAGCGTATCGCGGTAGCCGCGGTTTCTCTCCTCGCAAATAGGGTTGTTCGCCGGGCCGGAAAGCGTGGCAATACGTCGGTGGCCGAGCGACACCAGGTAATCAATCGCCTGACAGCTGGCTTGATGGTTGTCGATAGCAATTAACGGCAGGTCGATATCGCTAAAAAATTCACACGCCATGACCAACGGAAAGTCCGCTTGATTATCCGCTTGCTTGACCAGCGCCTTGGGAATCTCGGAGGTCAATAGCACAATGCCATCGGCCTGATTGGTGGAAAGCAGCCGAAAGTAGGCCTCTGCGCGCGCTGGGTCGTGTTCGCAGTCGCCAATCAGTATCTGGTAACCCGCCTGATGGGCAACATCCTCCATGCCGCTAATAATTTCGGAGAAGAACGGATTAGAAATATTCGGCAGGAGCGCCACGATGGTTTTGGACTCCGCGCGGCGCAAATTGCGGGCGGCAATATTGGGCGAATAACCCACTTGAGCAATTGCCTGATTCACCCGCTTTCGGGTGGCATCGCTGACTTTTTCAGGCGTTGCCAAGGCGCGTGACACGGTCGCTGTCGAACAGCCCGCCGCTTTCGCCACGTCTTTAATCGTTGGCACGCTATGCGGCTGTTTGCTCGTTACCTGATTGTTAAGCATTGAACGGTGGTCCTGAAAAACGTGCCTAAAAGGTGGGCGATTAAATACAATGTTGGCGCGCTAATGCTAAAAATGTAAATGTTTACATTGAAACTCTGGCAGTGTTAACCACAACATTTAAACGCATCCTTACTATTAGCGCGTTAATTATGCGGCTATTTATTCCCTCTTTTTATTTATTCTTTAGTCTAAAATATAAGCGCTTACCGAGAGGTTTAAGATTTAAAGCTCTTTTACAGCAGTGCGTTATCCATTTTATACCCCCTTTTTGACGCGCTTGACCGATGTACGTTGCTCTGCTGAAATGTAATCCATTACATTGTGTCTTTCAGCACTGATTGCTGACGCTAAAACAACAAAACAAATGAGGTCGATGATGAAGACCCTTAAAGGGCCCGCGCTCTTTCTAGCCCAGTACATTGGTGACGAGCCGCCTTTCGATAGCCTGGAGAATATTGCTCGCTGGGCATCGGAGCTGGGCTTTAAAGCGCTGCAAATGCCCACGCTGGATAAGCGGTTTTTTGATCTGGAGCGAGCAGCAGAAAGCCAAGCGTATTGCCAGGAAGTCCAGGCGCTTCTAGCGCAATATGACTTGGAAATTTGCGAGCTTTCGACGCATTTGCAGGGCCAATTGGTGGCCGTGCATCCGGTTTATGACAGCCTGTTTGATGGCTTCGCCCCGGCTGAACTGCACGGCGACCCGGTCGCGCGCCAAGCCTGGGCTGTCGAACAGCTAAAGCTTGCTGCCCAGGCCAGCGCCAATCTGGGTTTGAAGGCCCATGCCACGTTCTCCGGCTCGCTGCTTTGGCCGTTTCTTTACCCTTGGCCGCAGCGCCCCGCAGGGCTGGTTGAAGATGGTTTTGCCGAGCTTGCCAAACGCTGGCGCCCTATTCTGGATGCCTTCGATGCGGCGGGTGTGGACTTATGTTTTGAGATACATCCCGGTGAAGACCTGCACGATGGCGCGACCTTTGAGCGTTTTTTAGCCGCAGTGGACCATCACCCGCGCTGCTGCATGCTGTATGACCCTTCGCATTTGGTGCTCCAGCAGCTTGATCACCTTGCCTTTCTTGACCGCTATCACCCCTATATCCGCATGTTTCATGTCAAGGATGCCGAGTTTCATCCTACCGCCCAGCAGGGCGTTTACGGCGGCTACACTTCTTGGGTCGAGCGGGCAGGCCGCTTTCGCTCCTTGGGCGACGGGCAGGTGGATTTCAAAGCGGTGTTCTCGAAACTGGCGCAGTACGATTTTGATGGCTGGGCAGTCATCGAGTGGGAGTGCGCGATCAAACATCCTGAGCAGGGCGCGGCGGAAGGCGTCACGTTCGTGAACGAGCACATCATTCAGGTGACCGACCGCGCGTTTGATGATTTTGCCGATGCCGGAACGGATCGCCAGGCCAACCGCACGCTGCTGGGCCTCGGTTAAATTAACGCTCAGGGATTACTTCATGACAATAATCAATAACACGCCACGCAGACTTCGCCTCGCCATGATAGGCGGCGGCCAGGGCGCCTTTATCGGCGGTGTGCACCGTATGGCGGCGCGCCTGGACGACCGCTTTGAGCTGGTGGCCGGGGCTTTTTCATCCCAGGCCGCGCGCAACCTGGCGACCGCCAACGAGTTAGGTATAGATGAGCAGCGCTGCTATGCCGACTACGCAGCACTGTTGGCAGGCGAAGCGGCTCGTGAAGATGGCGCCCAGGTTGTGGCGATTGTCACGCCCAACCATCTGCATTACCCGGCGGCGCTGGCAAGCCTGGAAGCGGGCTTTCACGTGGTGTGTGAAAAACCCATGACGCTCAGCGTTGAGGAAGCCGAGCAGCTGGCGCAAGCGGCTGAGAAAAGCGCTCGCCACTTTGTATTAATGCACAACTATGCGGGTTACCCACTGGTTCAGCATGCCCGTGAACTGATTGCCCAGGGCGCGCTGGGGCAGCTTCGCCATGTGCAGGTCGAATATATTCAGGAGTGGTTAAGCGAACCCCCGAAAGCCGATAACCGTCAAGCCGCCTGGCGTTTAGACCCCACCCAGGCGGGAGCGGCGGGTTGTTTGGGAGATATCGGCGTGCATGCGTTTCAGCTGGCCCAGTTTATTAGCGGCCAGCGCGTCAGTGAGGTCAGCGCTGAGTTGGTGACAGCCGTGCCGGGGCGGGCGTTGGACGATAACGTTCAGGCGTTGTTGCGTTTCGATGGCGGTGCGCGAGGCATGCTGTGGGCAAGCCAGACGGCCGCTGGTTATGAAAACGCGCTAACCATTCGCGTCATCGGCGAGAAGGCCAGCCTGCAATGGGCTCAGGAGCAGCCCAACGAGCTGTGGCTGAAACCGCTTAATGGGCCAAGCCAGCGCTTAACGCGGCGCGATGACTGGCTAAGTGCGAATATCGCTCAAGGCGTTCGCGTGCCGGGCGGGCATCCGGAAGGCTACATTGAAGCCTTTGCCAACCTGTATCAGGCATTGGCCGATGGTCACGCGGCTGGTGAGTATCCCACTTGGCTGCCCGGCATTGAAGACGGTGTGGATGGCATGCGCTTTATTGCCGCGGCGATTACCTCACACCAGGCGGAGGGTGGCTGGACGCCGCTGCATCTGAGTAAAGCGCCGGACGTTTCCGGGGGCGCCCCATGAGTGAGCCTATTTTAACGCTTGAAGGGATCGGTAAAGCCTTCGGCCCCGTTCAAGTACTGAATGATATTTCCCTTTCCGTTATGCCGGGCGAAGTGCTGGGTATTCTGGGGGAAAATGGCGCCGGAAAATCCACGCTGTTAAAGATCATCAGCGGTATTTACACGCCAACGGTGGGTACGATTCACCTGAATGGCCAGATATTCAGCGCATTGGACCCGATTACGGCGCGTTCTCACGGCGTGGCGATGATCCCCCAGGAATTCAATTTAATCCCCACGCTGCGTGTTTACGAAAATGTCTTTCTCGGCCAGGAAGTACGCCGTCATGGTTTTCTTGACCACGCTGGTATGCGTAAGCGAACCCAAGAGCTGCTCAGCTCGCTTGAAGTGGACCTGGACCCTGAGCTTCCCATCGAGCGGCTAAGCGTTGCCCAAAAGCAGATGGTAGAAGTGGCCAGGGTGCTGGTTAACGACGCGCGTCTGCTGATTCTGGACGAGCCCACCACGGTGCTGACCGACCGCGAAGTCGCGGTGCTGTTTAACGTGGTGCGTGCGCTGGTCGCCAAGGGCGTCACGATTCTGTTTATTTCTCACAAGCTAAAAGAGGTCAAAGATCTCTGTGATCGGCTGCTGATTTTACGCGACGGCCAGCAGGTAGAGCTGTGCGAGACCGCGACGCTTAATGAAGAGGACATGGCGCGCAAAATGGTCGGGCGTGAGCTGTCACAAATTTACCCTGAGAAGCTTGCGCAACGTGCTGATAACACGCCGCCCGCGCTGTGGGTGCGGGGCTTGAGCCTCAAGGGCAAGCTCAAGGACATCAACCTTGAAGTACGCCGTGGCGAAGTGTTGGGACTTGCCGGGCTGGTAGGTGCGGGGCGCACCGAAATTGCTGAAACTATCATGGGGCTGCACCGCAAAGAGCAGGGCGAAATATTAATCGATGGCGAGCTTGTTGATCTTCGTTCGCCCAACGAAGCCCACGCCCACGGCTTGGCGTATCTGTCGGAAGACCGCCAGGGCAAGGGGCTGATTCTCTCGTTTAACGTCATGCAGAACATTACCGCCCTTAGCCTGAAACGCTATGTGCGCGGGTTTATCAAGCATCGCGCTGAACGGCGTCAAGCTGAACATTACCAGCAGCGCTTGGCCATCAAGGCATCCAACCTCGCGGCGCCGGTGAGCCTGTTGAGCGGTGGTAACCAACAGAAGGTTTACTTCTCGAAGCTACTCGATATCGAGCCCGAGATCCTGATGCTCGATGAGCCCACCCGCGGCATCGACATCAGCGCTAAACAGCAGATTTACCGGTTGATTCGCGACTTTACCGAACAAAATAAAGCTGTTGTCGTGATCTCCTCTGAGCTTGAAGAGGTCATTGGTATTGCGGATCGGGTGTTAGTGATTCGTGAGGGGCAAATAGCCGTTGAGCTTAACGGTGACGATATCAACGAAGAACAAATAATGCTGTATGCCGCTGGCGCACGGCAGCACGCCAACCGTGAACAAGTGGGGAATAAAGATGGCTCAACCGCCTAATACCAAGTCAATGGGGAGCGTTGCACGCCAAGGTCTGCGCAGGCTGCCCCTTAACGCGACGATTCTGGCCCCGCTGGTGGCGCTGATTTTGCTGTTCGTGGTGTCGTCCATCGCCAGCGAATATTTTCTTAATACGCGCAATATTTCCAACGTAATGCGCCAGGTCTCCTATACCGGCATTATCGCTATCGGCATGACCTTTGTGATTATCGCCGGCGGGATCGATCTGTCGGTGGGGTCGATGGTGGCGCTGGTGGGCGTGGTTATCCTGTATATCGTCAATAGCATTAGTGACCCCATTCAGGCGGTGCTTCTCGGCCTGTTGGCCGCTATCGCTGCGGGCGGGTTGTTAGGGCTATTCAACGGCCTGTTAGTCACCCGAGGGCGCATAGCGGCCTTTGTGGTAACGCTTGCCAGTATGTCGATTTTTCGTTCGCTGGCGCTCTACTTCACCGATGCAGCAGTGGTTTCTACCCCCAATCCGCACTTCTCAAGCGTGGGCGGCGGCTTTTTGCTGGGCATTCCGGTTCCGGTGATCGTGTTCTTTGGTTTGGCGATCATCGCTCATGTGTTGCTGTTTCATACCCCTTACGGGCGGCATGTGTGCGCGGTGGGCGCTAATCCTCAGGTAGCACGCTATTCGGGCATCCGGGTTGAGCGCATTGTGCTCTCCACCTTTGTGATTGCGGGCATTTGCGTGGGGCTTTCGGCCATCATGCTGACCTCGCGGCTCAACTCGGTAAGCCCGAGTGATGCGGGCTACTTTTATGAGTTGGATGCTATTGCCGCCGTTGTCATAGGAGGCACGGCGCTTTCCGGTGGGCGCGGCTCGATATGGGGCACGGTCATCGGCGCGCTGATTCTAGGCATTATCAACAATATGCTTAACCTGACCGGCGTTTCCCCTTATTTGCAGGGGCTGGTCAAGGGCGGCGTCATTTTGCTGGCGGTACTGCTGCAGTACAAGCGTGCCTGACTTGTAAAAGCGGACGTTAAAAACGGTCTTTTCGGTCGCTATGCCCAAACAGGGCCGACGATCACACTGGGCGGGGTTGGCTCGCCCATCCACGATGTACGTTAGAAAGGGAGCAATAACAATGACACTATCACGCCTTTTCAAGACTGTCGCGCTGGCAACGGCCATAGCGAGTACGTCCAGCCTGGCGCTGGCCGATGACTACCATATTGGCGTCACCGTGCCGTCCGCTGACCATGGCTGGACCGCAGGCCTTTTATGGTGGGCACAGCAAGCCGCCAACGACCTAAGTGAGGAGTATCCGGATGTCAGTTTTACGGTACTTTCCGCCAACTCCGGCACGGCCCAGGTCTCTAACGTGGAAGATTTGATGATCCGCAACCTGGATGCGCTGGTCATTCTTCCCCACGACCCGGCAACGCTTCAGGCGGTTATTTCTGAAGCCTACGATGAAGGCATCTATACCGTTGTGGTGGACCGCGAGCTTGAAACGCCTGCGCAAAACGTCTTTATTGCGGGCGATAACCCAGGCTTAGGCGAGCACGCCGCGCGTTATATCGCTGAAGAGTTGGGCGGCGAGGGCAATATTCTGGTGCTGGAAGGCCCGCCCATCCCCATCAACAGCCAGCGTGTCGATGCCTTTAACCGGGTGATGGAAAACTACCCCAACATCAATATCCTGGCCTCTCAAACGACCAACTGGAACCCACAGCAGGCGCTTAGCGTAACGGAAGACCTGCTGGGCAGTAACCCGGAAGTAGATGCCATTTGGGCGGGTGACGATGACGTATTGATCTCGGCGCTTCAGGCGGTTGATGAAAACAACCGCGACGATATCCAACTGATTGTGGGCGGTGGCGGTTCTCAGCGCGTGATTGAAATGATCCGTGACGAGCACCCGATGGTTAAAGGCACCGTTACCTATCCGCCGAACATGATTGCCTCTGCCATGGCGCTAGCGGTACACGGCGTGAAAGGCGAGCATCTGGGCGATATGTACCACGGCGTACCTTCACGGCTCATCCTTAACGCTGACCTGATCACCCTCGACAATGTAGAAGAGTACTACGAGCCAGAAGCCGCTTACTAAGCGTTCTAGCCGCCAAAACGCCCCGGGCCCTGGCTTCTTGATAGCCAGGGCCCGGGGCGTTTTTTTGCAAGCTATTCTCTACGGTCGCTGCTTACCCCGTTTGTCGGCTGCTACGTAGCGGGCAAGGCATAGCTTGCGGTGACGTGCACAACTGGGCGGCGTTCATCGGCTGCGGAGAATATCTGCACTTCACCCACCGCTAAACGGCGGCCCAGCTTGATCAGTTTAGCGTGGGCGATAATGTCGTGTTCGCCTGAAGCTGCGCGCAGGAAGTGACAGTTTAAGTCGCTGGTCACCGCCATGGGTTCAGGGCCGATTTGAGCAAGGATCGCCACATACAGCGCCACATCGGCAAAGCCCATCATCGTAGGGCCGCTTACTCGGGGGCCGGGGCGCAGGTGTTCATAACCTACCGTTAAGCGCATCGTGGCACACATCTCGCCTACGCTTTCAACTCTGCCCATTCGCTGGGGAAACACCTCATCCAGAAAGTGCTCGATCTGTTCGACAGTCATGATGGTCATTGTTGTTGTCCTTCATAAAAAAAGCCCCAAGGCATATGCCTTAGGGCTAGTTGTACCATAAAACGAATTTACTTCGCTTTATGCACCTGGCGCCACTCGTGAAGCAGCGGCTCGGTGTAGCCCGACGGTTGTACGCGGCCTTTGAAGATCAGGTCAGAGGCGGCTTTGAACGCGGTGGAGTCCTCAAAGTGACTGCTCATCGCGGTGTAAGTGGGGTCGCCTGCGTTTTGCTCATCGACCACTTTCGCCATGCGTTTGAGGGTTTCCTCTACGCGCGGCGCATCGACAATGCCGTGATGCAGCCAGTTGGCAATATGCTGGCTGGAGATGCGTAGCGTGGCGCGGTCTTCCATCAGGCCTACATCGTGAATATCCGGCACTTTGGAGCAGCCCACGCCGTGCTCTACCCAGCGCACCACGTAACCCAGAATGCCTTGGCAGTTGTTATCCAGCTCTTGCTGAATCTCGTCATCTGACCAGTTAGGGTTTTCCGCCACTGGGACGCTGAGTAAGTCGTCCAGGAAGTCGGGCTCGCCCAGCGCTTCAAGCTCGCGCTGAACGTCGGTGACATTTACCTGATGATAGTGCAACGCATGTAGGGTAGCGGCCGTGGGTGAAGGTACCCAAGCGGTGTTGGCACCGGCTTTTGGATGGCCGATTTTCTGTTCCAGCATGTTGTGCATTAAATCGGGCATAGCCCACATGCCTTTACCGATCTGGGCGCGACCGCGTAGACCGCAAGCAAGGCCTACTTGTACGTTGCTCTTCTCGTAGGCGGTAATCCACGCGGCGGATTTCATGTCGCCCTTGCGGACCATGGGGCCTGCTTCCATGGCGGTGTGCATCTCATCGCCGGTGCGGTCCAGGAAGCCGGTGTTGATGAACGCCACGCGTGAAGAGGCCTCGGCAATACACGCCTTGAGGTTGACCGTGGTGCGGCGCTCTTCGTCCATGATGCCCATCTTTAGGGTGTCGCGGCTCATGCCAAGGATATCTTCTACGCGGCCAAACAGTTCGTTGGCAAATGCAGCCTCGGCAGGACCATGCATCTTCGGCTTGACGATATACACCGATCCGGTGCGCGAGTTACGCGGCTGGTCGGCATCTTTTTTAAGATCGTGCAGGGCCAGCAGCGAGGTAACCACGGCATCGAGAATACCTTCCGGCAACTCGTTGCCCTCCTCATCCAGAATCGCGGGCGTGGTCATCAAATGGCCCACATTACGCACAAACATCAGCGAACGGCCGGGTAGGGTCACCTTGCCGCCTTCGGTGGTGTTCCAGGTGCGGTCAGCGTGCAGCTTACGGGCGAAGGTTTTACCGCCCTTGTCGATGTTCTCTTCCAGATCGCCCTTCATCAGGCCGAGCCAGTTGCTATAAACGCCTACCTTGTCTTCGGCATCCACGGCAGCCACGGAGTCTTCGCAGTCCATAATGGTGGTGAGCGCGGCTTCAACGACGACGTCTTTTACGCCCGCCGGGTCAGTTTTGCCAATGGCGTGACTGGCATCGATCTGGATTTCCAGGTGCAGGCCATTATTGGCTAGCAGAATCGTCTCAGGAGCGGACGTTTCACCGGTAAAGCCAATCAGCTTGCCGGAATCTTTTAGGCCTGTTTCCCGGCCGCCTTCCAGCGTAACGACCAAATGACCGTCACGAATCGCGTATTTAACTGCGTCGCGGTGGGAACCGGTGGCCAAGGGCGCCGCACGGTCCAGAACGCCTCGCGCATAGGCAATGACTTTAGCGCCGCGCTTGGGGTTAAAGCGTGTGCCTTTTTCCGCGCCGTCTTCCTCGGAAATAGCGTCGGTGCCGTAGAGCGCGTCATAAAGACTGCCCCAGCGCGCATTCGCCGCATTCAGGGCATAGCGGGCGTTACTTACCGGCACCACCAACTGTGGACCTGCCTGTATGGCAACTTCGCGGTCGACATTGGCGGTGGTCGCTTTTACGTTGGAAGGCAGGTCGGCCAGGTAGCCGATCTCTTTCAAAAACGCCCGGTAGGCTGGCATGTCGCTAACGGGGCCGGGGTTCTCACGATGCCATGCATCAATTTTTTCTTGCAGCGCATCACGCTCTGCTAGCAATTGTTTATTTTTTGGGGTCAGATCATGGAACAGGGCATCGACACCGGCCCAGAAGGCGCTTTCATCAACGCCCGTGCCAGGTAGTGCCTGCTCGTTAATAAAGCGGTCCAGCTCGGTGGCCACCTGCAAACGGTGGCGCGTGATACGCTCGCTCATGGGGTTTCTCCTGTGAAGGTGCCCGTGGGTGGTGAATGGCCACGGCCAGAGTAAAATAAGCGCAAAATACATTTATGGAAAATACTTCCACAACTGTGCAGGCATGTAAACAGCGTAGACGTTAAAGCGGCACAATGCTCGACCAAATGATAAGAAAACAGGGCGCTCATAGAGAGGTTTGGATGCAGGATTTCCAACAGATGGAAAGTTTGTTTCGGCAAACGGCAGGCGAATCAGTCTTTTCCCGATTAGTGCCGGGTGAAGCGCTGTGGGACGTCGTGAAGGGCTATTTTCTGCATTATGGTCTGGAAGCACTCTTTGAAAGCACCGATGAGGTACATGCAGGTTTTATCGATACTGGCCGCTTTGCCTTGTGGTGCCAGGTGTGGAGCCCACCCAATCCATCAGGAACAGCCTTTGTGGTGCACGGCTACTTTGACCATTTAGGCCTTTATCGTCACCTGTTAACGCACCTGTTGGCCAAGGGCTGGCGGGTAGTGCTATGGGACCTGCCGGGTCATGGGCTTTCGAGTGGCCCGCGCGCAGAGATTGAAGATTTTGACGACTATCAGCACTGCCTCACCTACATGCAAAACACCCTGATCACGCTAGGCATAGCTCCCAGGCCGTGGTTGGGTGTTGGGCAGAGTACCGGGGGGGCGATTCTTGCAACCGACGCACTCACCCGGCGCGAAGAGGCCGGTTGGGATGGCCTGGTGCTGCTCGCGCCGTTGGTACGCCCTTGGCGGTGGACTCAGGCGAGTTGGATGCACCTTATCGCTAGCCCGTTCTTGAAGGATATTCCGCGTAAATTTCGGCCCAACTCAACCGACGAAGCGTTTACCGAATTTCTGCGTGATCACGACCCACTGCAGCCCGAGCGCTTAAGTGTGGCGTGGGTAAGTGCCATGCGGCGCTGGATGCCACGCCTGCTCGCGCTTGAGCCTGTCGACGTGCCAACATTGATTTTGCAGGGTGAGCAGGATTTAACGGTTGATTGGCAGTGGAACCTGACCGTTTTAGCACAAAAATTTACCGCCGCCGAGATTCACTACCATCCGGAAGCACGCCACCATTTAGTTAACGAAGCAGCGCCGATCCGCGAGGCCTTGTTTAGCGCTATCAACATATTTATTGACCAGATGCCTGACGGGCCGCACGCGCCTGCCGACCCTCAATAGCCTGTCATTAAGGAGCCCATCGAATGAGCGTAGTACCCAAGGTATTAGTATTTGCTGGAAGCAGTCGTCAGGATTCACACAACAAACAGCTGGCGCGGCTGGCGGCCAAGCGTATTGAGGCGCTGGGCGGCGTCGCCACGTTTGTGGATTTGAAAGACTACCCGTGCCCCCTGTTTGATGAGGACATTGAAACCCAAGGCGTTCCGGAGAACGTGCTTAAACTGCGCGAGTTGCTGGCTGATCACCAGGCACTGATTATCGCCTCGCCGGAATACAACGGCTTTATCACCCCACTTTTGAAGAACACGCTGGACTGGCTATCACGCCCTTATGAAGACACGCCGGGCCTGGCACTTTACTCAGGCAAATGGGCCGCGCTGGTCTCGGCCTCGCCTGGTGGGTTAGGTGGCATTCGCGCGATGCCGCTGGCCCAACAGCTGCTCGCCAATCTGGGCTTGATCGTACTGCCCCAACCCATGTCGCTCTCCAAAGCGCACACGGCTTTTGATGAAACGGGTACGTTTATTGAAGAAGCTAATAGCAAAAAACTGGATGCGCTCTGCCAGCGGCTGGTGGATATTCTGGCGCGTGTGAAGGATTAGGTTTTTTTAGCTACGTTATTTTAAATAAGCCTTTTCAACCAGGCACCCTTCAATAGCCTACCCAACTGTCTCAAGGGAGTTTTACGCATGTCAGATATTCTGATGAGTGCCAATGACCTGTTGGACCGCCTGGCGAGTGATGTTCCACCCACGGTGCTGGATGCGTCGCTGCCCAATAGCCCCGTTGCGGCTCATGTGCCGGAAGATGATCGAAAAATACCCGGTTCACTTGAGTTTGATATCGAGAAGGTCTTTTCCGACCGGGAGGCGGTATTTCCGCATACGCTGCCCTCGAAAGAGGCACTGGAAGCGGCGTGCCAAGGCCTCGGCTTGACCCCTGATGATGAGATAGTGATTTATGATAATCGGGGTGTTTACTCCTCCCCGCGTGCCTATTGGTTGCTCACTCAAGCGGGCTTCAAGCATGTAAAGCTGCTGGATGGTGGCTTGCCTCACTGGCTCTCGCTGTCGCTGCCGGTGCAGCACGGTTATTCCGTGCCAGCGCCGCTGTCCTCCCGCCCTGTGCTAAAGGCCAACGAAAGCGTGGTCAGTGTGGACGAGGTCTACGACAATATTCCGCAGCAGCGCTTTAAGCTGGTGGATGCCCGAAGTGCCGAGCGCTTTTCAGGGGCCGGCCCCGAGCCCCGTCCGGAATTTCCCAGTGGGCATATCCCGTCCTCTTTTAATCTGCCGTTTACCGAGCTCTTGGATAACGGATACTTCAAGAGCCGGGAAGAGATTTCAGAGCTCATGCGCAGCAAAGAGCTTTACCCTTCGGACCACCTGACCTTCAGCTGTGGCTCCGGCATCACCGCCTGCATTGTGTGGGTAGCCGCGGAGTTGGCCGGGTACGAGCACCTTTCGCTGTTCGATGGTTCATGGACGGCGTGGGTGATGAGCGGCCGCCACGAGGGTTGATGGCAGGCCTTTTTTCATACGCTTTCAACTTTTTCTTAACAGCCTGTCCAACTGTCGATAGCCAATGGCTTCAATTAAATGCGGCTGGGCAGGTTTGGGTTTGCCTTCCAGATCCGCCAGCGTCAGCGCCACGCGCAGCACGCGGTGGTAGACGCGGGCGGAGAGTTTGAGCTTTTCCAGAATGCTGGCAAGCCAGGCGCGTTCCTCGTCGTTCAAGTCGCAGGCGGCTTCCAGGGCTTTACCGCTTAACTGGCTATTGAGTGCGCCGCGTACCATTTGGCGCTCTCTTGCGGCCATCACTCGCTCGCGCACGGCTTCCGATGATTTACCCTGAGTTTGGGCGATGAGTTGTTCGGGCGTTAGAGCGGGGACTTCGACCCTGTATTAATATAGCCGAGAAGCAGCCCAGTGGAGAGCCAGGCAGTGCTTACCAATCAGTGATCGCTTTAAAGAGAATATCAGTGCCTTTGATAAGGTCGTCCACATCCATGGCTTCTCGTGGGTTGTGAGAACCATGGGCATTACGTACGAAGACCATGCCTGACGGAATACCGGCATTGGCAAATATGGCGGCGTCGTGTCCAGCACCAGAAGGCAGCTTATGTGGTTTGATGCCACAATCTTCGGCGGCGAGAGAGAGACGTTCGATGACGTTGTCATGCATGCGGGCTGGTGCGGTATCGGTTCTATCATCGAAGGTAAAAGTAACCCCATGTTGGTGCGCAACTTCCTCACATTCCGTACGGAAACGTTGGTAGAAAGTTTCCAGCGTATCAGTTGCCTGACTGCGTGCCTCAAAAGCGAACGTCAACATCCCCGGAATACGGCTGATAGCATGCTCTTTCGGATCGGTACCCACCATTCCAATGGTGACGACAAGATCCTTTTTCTCTTCGAGAAAGGCGCGCCAGTGTTCATCCAAGCGGTTCACTAGATCGCCGAAGGCAAACACCGCATCTTTTCGCAAAGTGCGTGGGATAGCGCCTGAATGTCCTGCTTCGCCTTGGCACACGATACGAGTGTGGCGCACATTGCCGCGTATACCGGAGACGATGGCCGCTGGCCATTGCTGCTCTATCATCACTGGTCCCTGCTCGATGTGTAACTCGAGATAGCTTTTGGCAATTTGCGGGTCGAATAAGGATTTTCCTAATTGAATAGGCGCAAGATTGATACCGACGCCTTCCATTGCGGTGGCCAAAGTGCTACCGGAGCCGCTCGACTTCGCAGACAGGTCATGCTCGTCGAGCATGCCGAAAAGCGCGCGTGAGCCTATATTGGCGCGCCCATAAAAAGCACTTTCTTCTCCTCGCAACATTAATAAGCGCACAGGGGTGGCCAATGGCGGTTGCACCTGCTGAAGGCGAATGAGACAAAGCAGCCCCGCGACGATTCCCGCCGCTCCATCATAGTTTCCGCCTTTGGGTACTGAGTCGGCATGGGAGCCTATATAGTGCCCCGCACGATGTCCATCATCCTCGGGCATTCGGACGACAATGTTGCTTGCACTATCGGATAAAACTTCCAACTGATGAGCAGTAGCCACGGCAGAAAAAATCTTTAATGCGGCATCTTCACCGCTAGAGTAGCACTCTCGAGTGATTCCTTCTTCGTCGGAAGTTTCGTTAGCCAGCTCATGGAAAATTGCTTCGGCCAATGCGTTTTCAGAGGAAAACCCCGTCCAGTCGACGTAGCTGAAATAGCGGGTGGAAGAGGAACTCATAATATAGTCTCCTTGTTGTTGAGCACGCTCATACCATCCATAACTGACTACGTGACCAACCATATCTGCGAATTTATCTTAAAAGATACTTATCTCATTTTTTAGATAATGAGATTGTCTGTTAAATTTGTCAATTCGTATTGATGCTCTTTAATATCAATGCAATTAAAAGCGAGCCCTTTACGTTAACAGAGAGATGCCTTATCCATAGGGGGGACTTCGATACTTTCCATGTCCTCAAAAGAGGATTAACTAATGAGCACTTTTTTAGTGCATTTATTATAAATTTAACTTTTTTTGCACCAAATTGGATCAATAATGATGTTGTCGAGTGGTCTTTATGGTTCCTTTTCTACATAAGTCTATATTAATAAACATTTTCTTTTTTTTTGGAATTTTCTTTGCTTTTGTATTTGAGAAACATTTTAAAATTTGAGGTTAATTAAAAATGAAAAAGATCCATTGGACTTACAGCGTTGCTGTTGTGTCAGGAGTCATACTTGGCGTGACCAGCCTTACCGCATCGGCAAAAGAGTTCATCTCTATCGGGGGAGGAGGAACTGGGGGCACTTTTAACACTCTTGCAAGTGGCGTTGCATCCCGTATGAATGACACCTTTGATGATGTGCGGTTCACGGTTGAAGGCTCGGCGGGCTCTACCGAAAACATTCGGCGTATTGGTTCGGGTGATCTGCAGATGGGTATTACGTTCACAGGCGATTCCTATCTTGCCGCGAACGGACTTGAGGATTTCGCTGAAACGGGGACAGTCGACAATGTGCGGTTTTTAGGATTTGTTTTCAGCGCCGTATCGCAACTTGTAACCACTGCTGATTCAGGAATCGAATCTATCGCCGACCTGGAAGGTCACCGCATTTCTGTTGGTAGCGCCGGGTCTGGTACGGCTCAAACCATGGATCGTATCCTGGAGTACTTCGATCTTGAGGATCGTGTCAGTACAAGTTATATCAATGGATCGCAATCTTCCGACCAGCTGCGCAATGGCCAACTTGATGCCTATCATGGGCAGTGGGGGGTTCCTGCGGGCGCAATCGTCGATACCACTTCGAGCCTTGATGCCAAGTTAATTAGCACGTACGACGAACTAAAAGACGCCGATTTTTTCGATGCCTACCCATTTTACAGCGAAGCGATTATTCCGGCTGGTAGTTATTCCGGTATTGACTATGACGTCAAATCGATCCGCGACATTGGTATTCTCGTGGCCAGTGAAGACGTAAGCGACGATCTTGCTTATCGTATATTGGAGAGTCTGTATAGCGAAGAAGGACTCGAACACATGCGTGCGGTGAGCAATACCACACGGGAAATGAGTCTCGAAAACGGAGTGAGTGGCGGCAACTTCATTCCGTTGCATCCAGGCGCAGAGCAGTTTTGGCGTGATCAAGGCATTGAACTTCCTCAATAACATTTTAAGTACGTTCTTATCATTAAGTCACTGAAAGAAAGGTGGTAGCTAAAAGCGACGCTTTTGTTACTACCTTTTCTCGCTCAGGATGCCTTGGTAAAGAGTGCGTAGGCTACTAACTCAGAGTAGGTCGAATACATGTTGCGGAAAAACGAAAAGATACGCAGCGAACGTGATGATGGCACAGTAAATATTGACGGGCTGCAGTCGCCATGGCGCATTATTATCAAGCTGCTTGCTGCGTTTATGAGTGCTTTCTACCTTTATAGCGCCGCTTTTGGTGCAGCCGACATGCAATACCATCTAGGCGTTTTTGTGGCTCTCACCTTCGCACTGGTCTTCATAACGTATCCCACACGAAGAGGTACATCTAAAAGCGCGCCAAGCCTTCTTGATATAGGGCTGGCGGGACTGGCTCTGGTCGTGTGTGGATATTTCATGCTCTATTACCCAGATATAACACGCCGGCTGGGAGCAGAGACACAGGCCGATTTGTTATGCGGACTTATTCTTTTAGTTCTCTCCATCGAGATGGCGCGGCGAGTGCATGGTTGGATGCTGCCCGGTATCGCGATAGCGTTTATCCTTTTCACGATATTTGGGCGCAGTATGCCTGATGTGATCTCGCATCGCGGCTTTTCGCTAGAGCGCATCGCGTTATTCAATTTCATTTCGGAAGATGGGCTTTTCGGAATGATCGCTCGAGTGTTCGTTAACTACGTAATCGTTTTTATTTTTTTTGGTGCCTTTCTCTCGGCATCCGGTACCGGCGCTTTTTTCATTGATATAGCGACGGCGTTAGCGGGTAAGCGCACTGGGGGCCCTGCCAAAGTCTCGATTGTTGCTTCAATGCTATTGGGTTCCATTTCTGGTAGTGCGATTGCCAATACCGTCACTACTGGTTCTTTGACAATTCCCTTGATGAAAAAAACGGGATATCCCAAAGAAACGGCGGGGGCTATTGAAGCATCGGCATCTATCGGGGGTATGTTTTTGCCGCCCGTTATGGGCGCGGGCGTCTTTATCATGGTAGAGCTAACTGGCATTCCTTATCAGACGCTCATTGCAGTCTCCATCGTGCCCGCGATCCTTTATTTTGCCAGTATCTGGTGGGCCGTTCATTTTGAGGCCAAGCGATTAGGTCTTCGTGGCCTGTCAGATGACGAGGTGCCAAAGGTCAGGTCAGTTCTACGCAAACGGGGCATTCTGAGTTTGCCTCTGCTCTTGGTAATTGCATTGCTTGTCTATGGGTTTACACCAGCATTTGCCGCTTTTTGGGGTGTGCTGGCAACAATCCCTTGCTCATGGGGGACAAAAGAAACGAGGATGGGAATCGGCGATATCTATGCTGCACTTTATCAAGGCGGGCTTAGTACGCTGGTTATCGGTTCTATCGTGGGCGTCATTTCCATTATTTTGGGAATGATTAGCTTGACCGGAATGGCCCAAGAGTTCACCTCGATATTCCTCTCGGTTTCAAGCGGTAATCTGCTTCTAGCGATCATTCTGATCGCTCTCGCGAGCCTAGTGATCGGTATGGGATTGCCGGTAACGGCCTCTTACATCGTAATAGCAGTGTTGGCGGTACCAGCCTTGAACGAGCTGGGCGTTGCATTGATTGCCGCTCACATGATTGTTTACTGGCTAAGTCAGGACTCAAATATTACGCCTCCAGTATGTATTGCCGCATATGCTGGAGCTGCAATTGCAAAAGCAGATCCATTTACGACCGGCGTAAGGGCAATGAAATTATCAAAAATGCTCTACATTATGCCCTTGCTGTTTGCCTTTTCACCCATGTTGATGAATGGAGAGCCATTCGATATTGCGGTTGTATGGCTGTCCGCCTTGATAGGAGTGTTTCTACAAGGTGCCGTAAGTGCGGGTTACTTTCGCACCAAAACGAATATCAGTCAGCGAATCCTATTGTTAATCGCAATGGTGTTGTGCTATTGGCCAAACGTTTGGACAACGGTGTTGGGTATCATCATGTCCGGCGTGGTTTACCTGTGGCAACGGTCGCAATATTATCAATCGTCTTATTCAAGATAACGGTAGCTAATACCTTTAGCGGTCGTTAAAAATGGGGGCTTGTAAAGTAGCCCCCATTTCGTAAGCGAAGCGTAGAAGTTAGTATTACAGTGTAACCTTGAATATGACCTGTATTGAGGTGCCATATCCTTTGAGCGAAATATGATAGCGTTTACCGTCGTAGCCGTCTCGGCCAGCTTTATTAGAAGATGAGATCTCTTCTCTGGCAGAAAATACTATCGAGTTTTATGGCCCTTGATCAGCATTGCTTGGTTGGCTAGGTACGATATTACGACATCAGCTTAATATAGGTTATTACGAGATATTGATATTATTTTTTATGGTAACTGTTTTGATGTTTAGCTTCTTTATGAGCTTCACGTGCAAGCAGGTAGCATCAGGCTACGCTTATCGCATCGGCACAGCATCGATATTGTCGATTTCCTGGTCGTAAATCCGGCGATGGTGATGAAAAAACCATTGGTTGATCAGCTGCCTGGATATATCTTATTGATCGTGTATGCCAAAAGCCGACTCTTTATCATGGTACAAGGCTTCCAGTGCACACTATATTGCCACACGTGTTATCTTTCCTTGAGACAAAGTGCGCAAAAATCATATATTATGATAAGTGTCTCATTCTGATATAAAAGGCGGCCGTTGGGAGCCCGAAATGTGTGATTCTAAATATTTATTTGGTAAGCCTTATCACGCCTTCGTTATGCGAAAGTACATTGAGATTTTAATGTATGTTGCTCGATACATCGGGTTCAAGGCCATGCCCCCTATATCTTATAATAAGAAGGCTTTTGGGTATGTCTGAAAAATTTAATGATATTGGAGATAGGCTGCGTGCTTTTCGGCTGGGTAGTAATATACCGCCTGAAATTATAGCAGATAAAATCGGTGTTTCAAGGGCGGCGCTATATCGTTATGAAAAGGGCGCACTTCCTAAGCTTGAGACCTTGGAAAAAATATCCGAGGTTTTATCCGTTTCAATGACGACCCTTTTAGGCGTCGGTGTGGAATATCTATCGTCTTGTGTCAGCTTTATGGAACGCATGCGGCAAATAGAAGTCGAAACACGCCATATTTCAGCAATGTTTGGTCCCATTGCCTATTTATTGACAACGCCACAGTATGATGAAGTTTTAAACGATGTTCTGAAAGAAAGTCTACCTGATGATCTAAAAAAATGCTCAGAGACTTTAAAAGTCGTAGATAATATCATGAATGTCCTAAGGGAGAGAAAGAGAAACTATATGCTCAAGAAGCCTGGGTTTTTAAGCCTAATGTCTGCTTCTGAACTTCAGCGCTTCGTTGGGAATGGGTTTGTTGGAACATATAATCTTGATAATCAGTTGGTTAAAAAAAGAATCGTTATTGCTAAAAATGAGGTGGAGCATATTATCGGTTTAATCGAAGATCAGCCAATCGGTGTTCAAGTGGGATTGCTGAAAGACACAATGCCAAACTCCTCTTTTCAAATATTCAAACAACCAAAAAGAGACACTATTGCAACAAGTCCATTTACACTAGGGGATCTTCCTAATGTTAGATTAGGGGTTGCGATGATCACGTCGGCACCAGAGGCTGTCAAACTTCATACTGATATTACTAGCGATATTTGGGGGCGTTCGCTGAAAGGAACAAAAGCTATTGATTATATAAGGAAAAATATTTTAATTGATTAATTTCATTGGTTAAGGCGTATTTTTATAAATCGAGTTGTTCTTTATGGCAACTTAATAAGTAGAGTTTAAATGGAGGTTGATATGAAATTTATTGACGCTATCGAAAAGTTTGAAAATTTTCCGGCTTGCACAGATGCCTTCGTAAAGCTAAAGAAAGATATGAACGAGCTGATTATAAATGATCCGGATTATGCAGCTGTTTATCTTGTGATTCATGATTTTTCTAAAAAACATCACTTTTATTATGAGGATCAGGCCGTCTCGCCAGAGGTTTCCGATAGTGCTAAAAAGCAAATGATTGAGTATTTAACCCGGCTTAAAGAGCTTGTTTCAAACCGAAATAGAGAAGCGGCTTTTATCGCACTTAGTGCTATTTCTCATGACTATTTCACTCAAGGCCGTGTTCTAGAGCCTTAAATTTAAACGGTATGGGCGGATTCCGCATCCTTCCTGATTATCCAAGCGCATTATGGCGGATGAATGAATACTTTGCTTAATATTTGTACGATAGGCAAGGATACTCATAGCTTGGGTAGAGTGTTCTGACCAGGTCCCATGGGTAGTAGGCAATCTTTGATCTTGATTTCGCTTGAATGGATGTTGGGGAGCTGGGCCATGTTTCACCACTTCCTGCGCAAGCTAAACAGCGATCTAAAAAATCAAACGAGGTGCTGCTACAGACAAACCAGAGTTCAAACGCCCCTCTCAGGCCCCCTTCAACAGCCTATCCAGCTGTCGATAGCCAATGGCCTCAATCAAGTGCGCCTGAGTGGGTTTGGGCTCCCCCTGTAAATCAGCCAGCGTCAGCGCCACGCGCAGCACGCGGTGGTAGGCGCGGGCGGAGAGTTTGAGCTTTTCCAGCACGCTGGCAAGCCAAGCGCGCTCCTCATCGTTCAAGTCGCAGGCGGCTTCCAGGGCTTTACCGCTTAACTGGCTGTTGAGTGCGCCGCGCACCATTTGGCGCTCTCTTGCGGCCATCACCCGCTCGCGCACGGCTTCTGAAGATTCGCCCTGGGTCTGGGCGGTAAGTTGTTCGGGCGGTAGCGCGGGAACTTCGACCTGTAGATCAATACGATCCAACAGCGGGCCGGAAAGCCGCGCTTGGTAGCGCTGAATCTGGCTGGCGGTGCATTGGCAACGCTGGCGTGGGTCGCCCAAATGCCCGCAAGGGCAAGGATTCATAGCGGCTACCAATTGAAACTGAGCCGGGTATCGGCGTTCGTGGCTGGCCCGGGCCAGATGTATTTCGCCTGTCTCCAGTGGCTGGCGCAGAACTTCTAGCACGTTGCGGGAGAACTCCGGCAGCTCGTCTAAAAAAAGCACACCGTGATGGGCAAGCGAGATTTCTCCTGGTTTGGGTTTTGAGCCACTGTGAATTCCACTAAAAACAGCTACTAATGCTATACTGGAACAATATCTTACGTTATTTTCGACAAGTAAATACGCTACTAATTGACACCAATATAAGCGACTGGGTGTTAAAATCACAAATATATAGGCGACTGAATATGAATCGGCCTGTTAGAGTTATTGGAACTAACCGAAGGAGCCTTACTGGGCAGGTTTCTTTCTTACGAGGAAGCACTTGCAATTTTGAGTCATCATTAGAGCGCGATTTCCTGATGATCCTCGATTTTGATCCGTTGGTCGCTACGGTTTGTGAGCAGCCGCTAACCCTTAAGTATCAAGATGATGATCGAAAAAGGCGTCAGTACACGCCCGATATGCTCGTGACTTACTCGGATGAAGCGGCGCCGATTCTGTATGAGGTTAAGTATCGCGAAGATTTGAGAGAAAATTGGCACATTATGAAGCCTAAATTTCAGGCAGCTATACGCTATTGCAAGCAGCAAGGTTGGGGCTTTCGCATTGTGACTGAGCGAGAGATTAGAGGCACTGGCCTATTGAACAATGCACGATTTCTAAGGGCCTATAGGGACTTGGCAGAGGACTCGGCTACCGCTACTCACTTGGCTAGAACCCTTGCCGTGCTCGGTGAAACAACACCTGAAATTCTACTTACAGCTGCTTATGCGAATGAGGAAAAGCGTATGTGTGCGCTTAGTTGTTTATGGCAAATGATCGCTATAGGCCGTGTTCATGCTGACCTCATACGCCCATTAAACATGTCCAGCCCCATATGGATTACTAACGGAGAAGGTTTCTTATGGCTACAGAGCCCGCTTTTCTATCGGTAACTACTGGGTCTGTGATAACAGCCAATGGTCGTACCTATAGAGTTTCGCACTTGTTGGATGCAGCAACCCTCCTTGCTAAAGATACCGACACTGGAGAGGTGCACCGTCTGTCTGCGCATCAGCTTCGTCCCGTAACGGATATAGAGCTTGGAGAAGGTGGTGTTGCTGAAGGAAAGGATTTATCCGAGATCGAAGACGAAGACTGGCAAGTTGCTCAGCAGCGGTTTGCAGCAATCCGTCCTCTACTTGACGATCCATTTCGTACTCGTGCAAAGGCAGAGCAGTTAGCAGAAGAAGCCGGTGTTCACGTTGCCACTTTATACCAATGGGTTAAGGACTATCACGAGGCTGGCCATATTTCAGCATTGATACCAGCCCCGCGAGGCCGCAAGCCAGGTACGAAAAAGCTCGATAAGAAAGTCGAGGCAATAATCGAAGGGGCGATCAATGACTTATATCTAAGTCGTCAACGATATAAGCCCAGTGACGTAATTATCACTGTCAAAGCTCATTGCAAACAGGCCGGTTTACTTCCTCCTCACTCCAATACAATCCGTAACCGCATAAAACAGATTTCGACACGTGAAACGATGAGACGCCGCGGGCTACGAGATAAGGCGCGTGACACCTTTGCTCCTATCAGGGGAGAGTTTCCAAATGCGGATTTCCCTCTTGCTGTTGTTCAAATAGATCATACGCCTGCTGACGTCATCTTAGTTGATGAAGAGCATCGTCTGGCGCTTGGCCGACCGTGGATAACTCTGGCTATTGATGTCTTTTCACGAATGGTGGTGGGGATTGCGGTTAGCATGGAAAAGCCCAGTGCTATCTCAGTGGGTTTGTGTGTCTCCAATGCCATGTTGCCTAAGCATGAATATCTTGCAAACCTGGGGGTGGGGCAAGAGTGGCCAGTCTGGGGGAAAATGCGTGTTCTGCATGCTGATAACGCGAAAGAATTCCGGGGGAAAATGCTGCGCCGGGCTTGTGAACAATACGGTATCGACCTGCAATTACGTCCGGTAAAGCTTCCCCACTACGGCGGACATATAGAGCGTTATATGGGTACTGCTGCAAATGAGATACACACCTTACCTGGCACAACATTTTCCAACGTTGAGCAACGGAAAGGATATGACTCAGAAAAAGAATCAGCGCTCACCCTTCGTGAGTTTGAGCAGCATTTAGTTGAATTTATTGTTGGGGTGTATCACCGTCGCAAGCATTCTGAATTGAACATGCCACCAATGCGCAAGTGGCAACTCGGTATATTAGGAGACTCAACACAGCCGGGCTTGGGGATGCCGCCTATACCAACTGACCCCACGCGTTTGAAGTTAGACTTCCTTCCTCTTTATTCACGCACTGTGCAGCGCTACGGCGTCCAGCTGGATGAAATTAATTACTACCATGAAGTGTTGAACCCTTGGATTGGTTCAAAAGACCCCGAAAATCAAACGAAGGCTCGTTCATTTACTATCCGTCGTGATCCACGCGATATCAGTAAAGTCTATTTCTACGACCCTGAAAGTGAGATCTATTACATGGTTCCTTATCGGAATCCTACTCGACCAGCGATTAGTGTGTGGGAGTTACGGGAAGCAACTCGCCGCATTCGAGAGGAAGGACTGCGGCATGTTGATGAGGATGTGATTTTTGAGACCATTCTCAAGATGCGTCATCGTGTTGAACAGGCCGTCACGAAAACGAAGCAAGCAAGACGTCAGATGGCTCGTATCAATACGACGAAGAAACTCGCCAAGAAAACGGAATCTGTTGAAACACAAGCGCCTGCTAAGAGTGTTTTTCCTGCTCCACCTCAAACAGAGGTGCAAAGTGAGATTGATATATTCGCACTGCCTATAGAACCATTCGATGACGATGCCTAGGGAATGAATATGGCCCATTTTGATCACCTCAAGCCAGAGATTGCTGAGACACTCACCTGGACGACGGAAGACCGCATTTATTTCGCTCAGCAAAACCATTGGATTTCCTATCCTAGGGCCAAAGAAATCATGACCCGGCTTGAGGATCAATTAGCACATCCCCGTGTACAGCGGATGCCCAACACGTTGCTGGTCGGAGAAAGCGGGAATGGAAAAAGTACATTAATCGACCGTTTCAGAGAAAAGCATCCTGTGAAGATTCTTCCCTCTGGAGAGCCATTAGCACCTGTCATTGTTATGGAAATGCCCTCCGAACCAAATGAGGGGCGTTTTTGGACTGAGTTACTTCTGTCATTAAAGATAGCCCACAGAGATACGGATCCCGTGCAGCGTAAGGAGAACCAAGCTATTTCGGTATTAACTTACGTACAAGCCAGGATGCTCATTATTGATGAAATCCACAATGTGCTACATGGAAGTGCAAGACAACAGAGGCATTTTCTAGGAATGCTTAAAAGATTGAGCAATAAGCTACAGCTTCCGCTTGTAGCCGTCGGTACGCGTGACTCCATTCTCGCGCTGCACACCGATACTCAACTCTCAAGTCGCTTTGAGCCGCTGGCACTACCTCGATGGCAGTTAGATGTTAGCTTCTTGCGCCTCTTGGCCAGCTTTGAACGCTTACTGCCATTAGCTGAGCCCTCTCAGCTGTCTAGTCAGGATATCGCGATAAAGCTACATAGTATGAGTGGGGGCACCATCGGCGGCGTAGCGACCGTGCTTAAAAGAGCGACCGTTAAAGCGATCCGAGATGGTAAAGAGCATATAGACGCTAAGCTTCTTGATAACATCGGCTGGGTTAAACTCTCTGATTATGGCAAGGAGGCGCTTAAACTGTGATCAGAGGAAGCTGGGCGATCATGCTATCACCAGCTAAGAATGAGCTGTTTACTTCGTGGTTGATGCGTAGCGCCTTTGCTCACGGCCTGACCCCCTATCGGTTTGCTAATTACTGGGCTCCATCTATTCCTATCTGGAGCCGTGACATTGATCGTAGTGCCAGTGATGAGCTGCTCTATACCGTGTCGCGCCACTCAGGTTTTGATGTTGCGTCAGTCGAAAGGATGACATTACGTTCAATTGAGCAGAGTTTGGTAAAAATTCATCGTCAGGGAAATGTCCCCTTTCTTCTGTCAGCGGGGATATCTAACAAGGTACGTACCCAGCACGGCCTCCAATATTGTTCCGAATGCTTCAAGGATTATGGGGCCATCTATTATCGTGACTGGCGTTTAGGGTTTATGGTTGTTTGTCCTTACCATGGCGCCATGATGAGCGATGCTTGCCCACGTTGTGATGCGCCATTGATGCCACATCTAAGTACCGTGCAAAGAATGGATCGCTGTACGGTATGTGGGGTGTCGCTTCTTTCTCGCAAGTTACCAACCTTGTGCTGTTCTCCATTAGTGTTAGCTCTTCAATCCCAGCTACTGAAATTAGCGAATGGAACTCCGACTAACTTGCTCCCACAAGCGTCCACCAGTCCGGAAGCTCTGAGTGTCATTCGGGTAATGGCAGGCGTGCTCGCTAATTCGCTACAGCATGATCGACTGAGGCATCATTACGACTTGAAACCCTTCCATCGTCCTTCAAATCAGCGTTGCTTGTATGAGCATCAGCGTGTTGCCTATAGGACTGCAATTTTGGAAACCTTGGCATATTGGCTTCTTGATTGGCCATCGTCATTCCAAGAAGGTTCAAGTGTGCTTGGTCTAACTCAGAGGACATTCATAAAATCTATAATGCCTGCTTTTTTTGCTGAGCAGTTGTCATATCTGCCTGTGGGGGTACGAAGAACGCGCAGCACGAATCAGCAGCCAAAAGGCCCTTGTCTAAATCGGTGCCGACGAACTGAGCTTGTACAGTTCCGCCAGGAAAGAGCTCGACATATATTAAGTTTTTTAGGATACCCATTTTTGTGAGTCATAAGCCCCACTTGCAGTGTGATGACTGTGGTCGATCCATGCTTAAGGCGCAAAGGCGCTACAAAGGGAGCGCTTACTGCTCGACATGTTATGCCCGTGAGTTTAAGAAGAAGACTTGCACTAAATGCGGCGAGTCAGTGCGAGCCCATAAGTATGAAGAGAACCCGGTCTGCGGTGAGTGCCTCAGGCTGCACCGTGTCTGCGCGCGCTGCGATAAGCCGCTGCCGAGAGCCGGTTATCTTATTGGTCACGCTGCGTTTTGCAAAAGCTGCGCTCCGCATGGGCGAGAGGAACATACCTGTTCCCGTTGTGGATGTCTTTCTAGCAGATATTCACGCATCACTAATGGTGAACTTTCAGAGATTATCTGCCAGGCATGCGAAAGGAAGGCCTGCGCATTTGTAACCTGCTCGGTTTGTCGGAAATATCGTCAGCTCCATCAATATGATGTTGAAGGACGAGCTGTTTGTAGAGATTGCAGCGGGCCATATCCAAAAACTCACTCATGTCCTGACTGTGGAGCAGATACTCCCGGTGGTGGCAACGCCCCTTGCCAAGACTGTTCTTTAAAACGCCGTTTAGACCGACGAATAATGCTGAACCTTGAGTTATTTGAAGCTTCTTGGTGTAGAGCGCTATTTCTTGAGTTTTGCTCTTGGGAAAGGCTTCCTAGGCAAGCGGGAAATATGACGACGCGAATAGATAGTTATGCGCGTTTTTTGGTCATACTCGAACGGAATACTTTGTCCGTCAGAGATATTGATCAGCAACACTTATTCAATTTATTTGGAGCTGAAAAGCTTCGCCGTTCTTTTCATGTGGTGAATTTCTTAGTAGAAAAACTAGGCATAGAGTGGGATAACGAAGAGAAAGAGCAAGCGATTGAAAATAAGAGGATTAATGATATTTTGCAATGTTATGAGAAGCAGCCTTGGCATCGTGAGGTCGTCGACTATGCAAAAGAATTGAGTGAGAGAGTTACTTACAAAGAGACACCAATCAAACCTTTGACTGTTAGGAACTATCTGCGAGCAGCTATAGAGCTATTGATGTCAGCCAAGGTATCTTCCATTCAGGAACTTCCCGAAGAAGCTATCGTATCTCATGCTAAGAAAAAGCCAGGGCATTGTGCTTCCTTAGCTGTTTTCAGAACCTTTGCCAAAGATAAATACGCCGTTAATCTCGTGTTACCTGAGAAAAAAAATAAAGGGATAAGCAATAAGCAACACGTTAAAAAAATTAAGGCAGTAATGGAAAAGCTTGTTTCAACACCGAACGAGCGCGAAGCTAAAGCTTTAATGCCTGCAGCAATTTCAATGCTTTATCAGTTGCCATTAAAAAAGGTACTTATGCTTCGCTGTGCACACGTTGTGCAATCCAGCCGAAAGGTGTTCATTACTGTGGATGATGAGCGCTACGAGCTCCTCGGGCCGCTGCCTCATTTAATGAAGGTAGATCAGTTGGGAATCGACCCTGAGGCTTTTATCTTTGCTGGCAGAAGCCGTATGCAGCCTATGAGCACGGGAACTGTGCGGTACCATGTAAAAAAGCTTGAAGCGCAAATAGGAATGTAAGGTGTAGAGCTTGGCCAATGTGAGCCCTATGATAATTCGCATGATAACCATTTGTTATCGCTGACAGGCTGCCACACCTTTGCCATTTTTTTATTCGCATCAAATTGGCTATTCGCTCTAGTGGTCAATACTGATGCCTGTGATTGTTAAATCCGACCTCGCGCTCCACCACCTGAGGAACCGGGACCTTCTACATATTCGAGGTTCAGATCAACTTCAATCCGAACAGGAGGAATACCATAAACCTCATCTTCCAATCTCGACTTTGCATAGTTATTAAGTGCAAATCGCTCGCACAGGTGTCCACCTTCTCGCCATTCTGATTTTGAAAGTCCAAGTACAGTGACTAATCCCAAGCCAGCATGGTAGATTTTGTAAGGCATTGAATTTTGGCTTTCCCTTGTGCCATGAATTATCGGCTCTTGCCAAAAAAGCTCCAAAAAATTTCGCTGCGGTTCAGTAAGATTAGAAATCGTTTGATTCACCATCCCCTTAAAACGATTTTTTTCGAACTCAATAAAAAGTGGACGTACTACAGGGCTCAGCTGGAAAAAAACTCAGCAGCGGGTGCTTGATGTATTTTTGTGATCCAACCCGATTTGCTCAGCCAGCTAACTTCCTTTTCCCGGATATCCATGCGCTGCTCTGATTCAACCAATTCCCGAAGAACTCTGAGTTCTTTGGGATTGAGGTGTGGCAGGGTCATTCTCACCTTTTTTTTAAAGTTGGCCAGATCTCTCTCTTTTCTTAAACTAGCCTTTCGATCATTCTGCAAACTTAAGATCTTGAGACATCCAATTTCAAGCAACCTGACTACAAGGTATGAAACGGAGAACGCTCCAACTGTCAGGAAAAGAATTATGTAATCATCGGGAAAGCCAATATTAGAGAATAGTTTTGAGGCTGGCCTCCAGAGCAATAGAACAAGCAAAACCGTACCTAGTGCTCTAGCTGCTGATGTTACAGATGAGATCGAATCAAAGAATCTAATAGCCCATTCAGGCACAAAACCCCCTAAATTTAACGGTTTATGAGTGCGCATGCGTGCCTTTCTGGCAACAAGCACCTAACTATCTATCTGTAATGCTTCGTTAACTTAGGTGTCCAACATATCCCATTCGTCACCTAGGTTTTGTACGAAAAGTGATATCTGCTAAGTTTTCCCATGCAATAGCTGCATAGGGAGAAAATGATGGTTGGCCGGTACGAGATATCCAATGAGAACTGGGCACAGATTACAGATATTGTGTCGCCAACTCAGGTAATGGGCAGGCCACGGCGGGATGACCGGCAGGTTCTCAATGGCATTTTCTGGGTTCTCTGTTCTGGTGCCAAGTGGCGAGATCTACCCGAGCGATATGGTCCCTGGTCAACCGCCTATGAGCGCTTTCGAAAATGGCGAGATGATGGCACGTTTGAAGCCATTCTTTCCCGCTTACAGCTCAGGCTACGTGAAGATGGACTGATGGACCTGGATACATGGATGATTGATTCGACCTCTATACGCTCCACCCGTGCTGCCGCAGGAGGCGGCAAAAAGGGGGCTCTGAAGAACCCTTAGATCACGCCTTGGGGCGTAGTCGTGGAGGCTTAACTACCAAAATTCATTTGGTTTGCGATCGTCACGGCTGGCCACTGGCGTTCACGCTGTCTCCTGGCCAAGAGGCAGACTCTCGGCACTTTATTTCGACATTAGAGAAGATTTACCTGCCTGGTAACGCTGGGCGACCACGTAAACGTAGTCGCTATATGGTGGCTGACAAAGGATATGACAGCGATGAGTTGCGCCATTATTGCGACAGGCACGGCATGAAACCGGTAATAGCGCAGCGCAACATGCATCGAAGAATACGGCCAGGTCTACCTAGACGGTTTGATAAGCCTAAATACCGGCAACGAAATGCAGTAGAGCGCTGTTTTAGTTGGCTGAAGGAGTCACGCCGTATCGCCACACGCTACGATAAGTTAGCAAGCAGCTTTAGAGCGATGGTATGCGTGGCGTGCATAGGCCTCTGCTTGCGAGCCGACTTTTCGTACAGAACCTAGAACCCAACGCAGCGCTGATAACTGTATTAATGGGCTCTGTGAAACTTAGAAATCGTATCGAACCCCTAAAGCCCACCAATCCTTATCAATCGCATTGATCTCCCTATCTGTACTGCTAGCATATTCTAAATATACAAACATTGGATCACTAAGCCGGTAGCTGCCACCCGCAACGTATTGGACGTCACTCAAATTCATGTCACTATTTTCCATATAGCTGACGTTCCCGTATATTTTGCCTTCTGAGTAACTAAAAACGGGTGCTATACCATAATGACGAATATCTCCCTGCTCTTCAAATAACGCACCGACACTTAGCTGTGGAGATATTTTGTAGGTTACGCTTGCCCCGAGTAGAGCATCATCATCACCTTCTGCTTCATCATAGCCAGCGGCAAAACGTACCGGGCCTGTTTCATAGGCTACATATCCCATTAGGTTAAGTGTTTCTTCTTCACCTGCATCTTCATCTTCTGGATCGAGCTTTCCAGCGACACCCAGGCTGAAGCCATCGAAACTTTGGGATTCAAAAGAGATAGAGTTTCCACGGGCGCGGGCACCACCTTTTGCCAAGGCTCGCCAATCCACAGTATTTCTTACATTGATAACCTTGGATATGTTCTGATAATAGATGGAGTCAAAGTTACCAACCTTTACGGCTCCGACGTCTTCAAATCGTAGCCCTACATATGTGTTCCTTATATCATCAATGACGTTAGGCCGTGCCTCGTCACGATCATTAGCGGTGAATCTAAACTCGGCTCTTATAAAACCCTCTAGCTTAGGATTTATCCTATGTCCAGCTTTAAAGCCAAGGCGTGAACCTTCTTCACTAATATAGTCGTTACCGTCATCGTTGTTTAACGTCAAGTGTATACGGCCATATAGGTCAAAGTAAGTTTCTCCGTCTTCATACACATTGAATGCCTGTGTGGTTCCTGAAAACCCTAAACCTGCTACTAGTGCCAATGTAGAAATGCCATGGCATTTTTTGTTGTTCAACAACATGTTTACTCCCTGATTTATCTTTTTGAGTTTGTTTTTACACTGCCGTGAGATTTTTTTTCTTTTTGGCCCTCCTCTTTTTTATTAAATGTTGTATGGCGTAGGCATTAATAAGCCGCTCACTCAGCCAAAGCGGGAGACTTTTTCATTGAATTTCCTTTGCGAGAAATTCTACTTTAAAGCACTACGGTTTGGTGGGGGGATTACCAGTGTGACTGAGGTATCGGCATGAACGAAGTTTAGGCAACCTACACTCA
Source organism: Halomonas sp. AOP22-C1-8 (assembly GCF_052378905.1). NCBI lineage: Bacteria > Pseudomonadati > Pseudomonadota > Gammaproteobacteria > Oceanospirillales > Halomonadaceae > Halomonas > Halomonas sp. AOP22-C1-8. Next base: position 156,920 of record NZ_JBQSYD010000004.1, read on the forward strand.
ACGCAGATCCCAATAAAATTTTTTTCATTATGAGTACTTTTCCAGGTTAAATTAAATGTAGACGGTTTAACCGTCTAAAGAGATTGACTGATCCACCCAACTGGCACTCGTATGACTGGTGTAAATAACCAGTTTCTGAGCGGCTTTAGCCTGTAATAAAAGCGTGCTCACCTGATGACTACGCTCTGGATCCAATCCTGTACAGGGCTCATCTAAAAGTAAGATTGGAGGAGAAGAAAAATAAGCGTGAAGCAACATAAAACGCTGTAGTTCACCACCAGAGACATCACAGGCATAGCGAGAGAGTAAGCTAGGAGAGAGGTCCAGCAGTCTTAGTCCGTCGAGTACTGTCTTTGTGGGGACTAGAGCAAACCAATCCACAAGTTTTTCGCGAGGTAGTACGGTAGGATGTTGCCCTACGTACGACATTAATCGTGAGCGTAGAAATGCAAAGTGGGCGGGTGTCATTGTGCTTGGTGTGAACTGCTGATCGTGGGTTCGTATGCACAAGTGTGCCGTTCCTAAGCTTCGACTTCCCCAAATTCGTGAGAGCAAAGTCGATTTTCCTGAGCCTGACGCTCCCCAGATCTGTACGATCTGCCCTGTTTGTGCCGTTATGCGAAGTGGCCCATGATGTATGCCATTGCCTTCATACTGCAAAATCACAGTTGGTTTATTCATTAAATCATTGCCTTAACAAGAGCTTGGGCGATGAGATGCTCAGGCTCAGTAAGCAAACGATCCATAATGGATTCGCTGACGATGCGGCCTTGATCCATCACGATGGCCCGATCAGCAATGAGTCGAGCTAGACGTAAGTCATGAGTCACAAACACCATGGCAGTCTGTGTTTGGTTTCTCAAATTAGAGAGCACATCTAAAAAATCTGCTTGAGCGACTGAGTCGAGACCAGCAGTGGGTTCATCTAAAAATAAAATGCTCGGCTGATGGATCATGGCCGCAGCGATTTGTACGCGTTGGCGCATCCCTCCCGAAAAGTTCTTCACTGGCTCATGTAATCGTTCTGGACATAAACCAAGTCGCTGGCCCCATTTTTGTGCTTGTTTGAGTGCATCAACCGCACGGTTGTCACCTAAATCAAAAAGACGACGTACGATATTAGTGGCGGCACTTTGTCTCAGGTTTAGGGTTGTGCTGGCATCCTGAGCCACATAGCCACACGCCCGCCGACGTAAAAGGTTAGTTTGATAAAGACTGGTACGTAGTAAATCCTGGCCTAAAAGGGAAAGAGCCTGACAGTTGTTAGATAGCTGTCGTCCAGCAAGTATATTCAGAAGACTTGATTTTCCAGCACCTGAGGGGCCGACTAAAGCGAGAACCTCGGAAGGATAAAGCTTGAGGTGACAATCCGACAAAATACGGTGCCCAGCTATTTCAAGTGAGATAGCCTGTGCTGTCAGCACGGGATCTGGCAAGCTAAACATGAGCGCGCTCCTTGCATGCTTCGGAGTCGGAACATACCCAATGGGGGGTGTTTGACGTACCAATATTATCCAAATAATGAATAGATGAGCCGCAGATACAACATGCTGTATCGACTTTTTTCAGGCTAGCAGGCAGGTCAACAAAAGCTAAGTTTGCTAAGGGTGTATAGGCAGGCAATGCATAAATTCGTCGCTCGCGTGCGGCGCCAAAAATCTGAATAGCAGGCATCATCGCCATGCGGGGGTTATCCATAGCAGGAATAGGCGACGGTGACATTAAGACCCCATCATTAACAATCACAGGGTGGTCGTATCCTAAGCACGCCTCATCTTGTTGCAACCATGTTTCAAATAGAGCGCTTAACACGACACCGTAATCATGATGTGCGTGCCGTGTCAGTGCTTCGGCCGCATCATTAATAAATCCACGTAGAGGGTCAGGTCGAGGAACTTGGTACACCACAATTTGCTCTTCCCGCAACGGGCTTTCAGGGACTCGCTGACGCGTTTGAATGAGAGTAGCCTTTGAGCTTGTTGTCGTAATTGATATGTTTGCCGTTTTAGTAAAAAAATCCGCGATATTCAGGGCATTAACGGTATCATCCGAACCATGATCGACTACCTTTAACGTGTCATTCGGTTCTAATAAGGCAGCGGTAATAGCCATGCCTCCTACCCCCCAACCATAGGCAATGGGTAGCTCAGGAGCTGAGAAAGGTATTTGACGTCCAGGTAGACAGAGTGCTTTTAGGGTTTTACGACGTATTTCTTGTTTGGACGGTAGATCAAGGTAGGCATAATTCATATTTCCTCCTTAGCCTGAACTCGGCGTAAACGCGCTAAATCAGCATCAAAGTCAGAGTAATGAGGTAATTTCAAATGGCTGACATAGCCGGATGCAGCGACTCCGTCGGTATGCATGAGTGCATCACTGGTAGCACCCTCAATTTTAAAGTGCTGATCTACGATTGCCATGGCGACGGCTTTACGCTCGTTAGCTCCAAAAGCAATACCAAAACCCGCTTCTAAATGTGGAGATGAGCTAAAATTTGGAGCCACAGTAGTGCAGGCAGTTAACTCAACCTCACCAATGGATACGGTTAAATTGAGGTCTTCCAGCTCTACGAATATTTCAACGCTCCCTCTCATTAATTGCGCTACATAGGGATGACTCGTTGAGGCTTTACGCAAACTCTCGTAAGCTAATCCAGTTAAGTAGCCTTCTTCGCCACGAGCGAGATGAGCGAGACGCTCGCAAGGATCAGGTAAAGAAGGCAAAACAGTTCGCGTAATGTCTATCGGAGCTTTAGATATTTCGGTGCGGATAAGATCTGCGTACAGTGGCTCAGAGCTAGAGGGCGATGAGGGAGCTGTTATCACTGATTTAGGTAACTCGCACTGAGGGCGAGAGTGTTCTAAATCCATATTCAGTAAGCGGTGGGTGTAGTCGTAAGTGGCGCCTAAAATTTGCCCTCCAGCCAACTCTTTTTGCGTGGCGGAAATGTGGCGACTGTAATGCATTGTTTTTAGATCTATGTTTTGGCTTGAGCCAAAATTGGCTAATTGCGCGCGATGAGCACGTACGAGAAATACCGCTTCGGCAATGTCTCCCTGAGCTTGCTTAAAGGCAATAGCAGCAAAACGTCGATCGTATAAGCCCCCCTCACTCATGATCCGATCAAGAGCTAACGACATTTGTGCCATGATTTGATTAATTTCAATCTCGGGGATTGTGTCGTCGCCTCGGCGACTCCGTTCTACGGCTATACGGGAAGCAGCAATTGCTTGTTCACCACCCTTTACTGGTACGTACATTAAATGATCTCCAAAGTTAAGTGACGTGGTAATACAACCAGCTGCGTGTCAGCGCATAGTAGTAGGTCCACTCCACGCGGGTAATCGGCACGAAAAGCAATATGATCAATGACTACATTTTGATGTAACCCTGAAAAATATAAAGTGTGTGGTTTGTTGAGTCCTGCACCGGTGGCTCGTATAGCAAGCCCCCCGTTTGTAGGTGATATGGCGGCTATTTCCATGACAAGGGTTGCCCCACTTTCAGGCGCCTCACGGCTTCCTGCTGGAATATGTTGTAAGTGATGCCGTTGAGAACCTGCAAAAACCCATTCGGGAGTTTGGCTCAAGGTTGCGCCTGTATTCAAAATACGGCTTGTTAATTCCTTATTTTCCACCTCAATAGCTACCGTCGTTTGGCTGTCTAGAAGGCAGTCAACGATGCAATGAATAGCACGCTCTTCTAGTTGCTGTATGCGCATTGGGTAACCAAAGGCATGCAGTAGTCGCCGATAAGTACGCGTCTGCCGATGTAACTCATCGTCATGTCTGTGCTCAGATCGTAAAGGTATTTTCATGATTCTAAGTTTTTTGTGTGGTGTAGAAACGTACAGAAGTAGCAGCCGTCAGCTGCTCCCTCTCAGCCTTTTTTAGCTCTAACTGTTGGCGTATAGGGTGCAGCACCAGCTCACGTTGGTGGGAGGGGGCCGTTTGTAGAAAGGCGTCTAGATAGGCCGCTAACTCCGCTTTGCGTAGATCGGAGCCCAAATGTACTGCGTAACCTTGAATTTTCCCAATAGCGATTACGCAGCGAGTACAAGAAGCCTCACCAAACTGAAATGACACTGAGGCCTTACAAGCTTGTGTATTGAGCTGCACCAACCCCGTTTCAGGGCCAGCGAGTTTTTGTATAGGCACACCCGGATTGTAAGTAGCCCAGATATTTTCCAGATAATCTCGGTTAGCTCGGGCAAGTAGCCCGAGCCAAGTTTGACGTTCTTGACTCATGGCTATGACTTATTACGATAATACGGTAGCGTTGTAAATATCTTCTGCGGGCTGGACTAACAAGCGTTCTCCCATTTCGAGCTTCATTTCAGCCAAAATGATCTCTTCTTCTGGTGAGCGGTCTTTCTTGCGTGCTAACTGAATGAACTCGGGGCGTACGTGTCCGGGACGGATGGTGATTTCAACAGCGGTGCCACGGTACTCGAAACGGAAGTAATAACGACCACCGGGGGACTCTTCTTCTTCGAGCCCTACTGAGTTATCAACAATGTAGCGACCCTCAGTAAGACCGCGGGTAACAAACTCAATCGCATCTCTACCCCCTGGGCCTCCAAAGGCTGTGACACAGCGAATTTCACGTCGTTCAGGCAAACGACCATTATCTAGCAAGGGCCAGGCTCGCTGCATAACTTTTAGCCCGTGGGCTACACCACCCGGATAACCGGCACCGTGGTATTTTAATAACTCATCAAAGTGGACTGTAAATTCATGTCCATTTTCCAGATAGGAGATTGTATCGTTACTCATTGTATTTACCTTTGTTTAGAGGATAAGAAATGGGCATATCTTGATCCGGTTCACGTATTCCAAAAACCGGGCAGATTGTGCTTTGAAAATGTTCTCCCGTTTGCACCATTAGACGGCGTAGTCTGACGTTGTATAAACGGGATAACTCAGACTCGGTTAACAGCTCATCAGCTGGACCAAATTTAATCTGATCGTTGGTGTGCATCAGCAGTACTTTGTCTGCGAGATGCAGAGCGTGTTGCGGATGGTGAGTGGTAAAAACGACCGAATGGCTACGTACTCGGCGTAACTCGAATAAGACGTTAAGCAATAAGTCCTGATTAGCTAAATCTAAAGCTGAAGCCGGCTCATCAAGTATGAGTACCTCAGCACCAGTAGCTAAAGCACGAGCAAGCAACACTAATTGGCGCTCGCCGCCGGATAGAGAGCCATATAAACGATAAGCAAAATGCCCTCCGCCTACTTTTTCCAATGCTTCAAGAGCTAGCTTACGATCCCGCTGTGAAGGAAGGCTGAACATGGGAAGCAAGGCGGCTCGTGCCATGAGTACCACATCGAGGCAACAATGGTTTTCACTACCGTATTGGTATTGAGGTACATAGCCGATGAGGTGGGGTACCTGCCGTTGTCCTTGATCTAAACGTTGTGAGCCTAATAGAGCTTTTAGCAACGTAGTCTTACCGCGTCCGTTTGGGCCCAAAATGGCCAACGTTTCGCCCTTTTGTACGTTAAAACTTAAATCCTGAAAAATCACACGTTCACTAAAACGTACGCACGCTCCAGTTAAACTGAGATGAGAGGTAAAGACGGTTTGCATGATTAAGCCCTTTCACGTCGACGAGTGCATAGTAAGTACACAAAGACGGGGGCGCCAACTAGAGCTGTGAGTACGCCTAAAGGAATCTCTGCAGCAGTTAAACTACGAGCCAACGTATCAGTCAAAATCATGAAAGTGGCACCCAGCATAAGACTCGTGAAATAGAGCCGGCGGTGATCTTCGCCTACTAACATACGAGCAAAGTGTGGGATTACGAGTCCTACCCACCCCACTACGCCCGATGCGGTTACGCAGGCGCCGATAATGATAGAAATCAACGCGAAGACGATCATCCGGGAGCGTGCAACATGGATGCCAAACGACTTAGCTTCGTCGTCACCCATAGCGAGTACAGCAATGCGATAGCGCATTCTATTCAGTAGGTAAATGCTGGCAATGAGTATAGGAGCAGTTTGTGCAAATTTTTCCCAACTCGCCGTTGCAAAGCTTCCCATCAGCCAAAAGACGATGGCAGGTAAACTCGTTTCTGGATCCGCGGCATATTGAACTAACGAAATACCTGCTGCAAATAAAGCATCAATAACAATTCCAGCAAGCACAATAGTCATCAAAGTACGACCCGCCATATTTGAAATCAGCACTACTAAAAACAGAGCAGCAAATGCTGATACAAACGTAGCCCCCATCAGTAGCGGCCCCCCTACTCCAGCCAAAATTGCCAGTGATCCTCCTAATGCTGAACCTGAGGATAAACCTAGCACTTTAGGTGAAACGAGAGGGTTACGAAATAAGGTTTGTAAGGCTACCCCGCAGATGGCAAGCCCAGCCCCACATACTCCTGCCAATAATATGCGCGGCAAGCGTACATTCAAGATCACCAACGCATCCATATGCTGTGAGTTATCACCTCGTAAGGCTGCATATAGGATGGCTACAATCTCATCTAGCGCTACGCTGTATCGACCTACTGATAGCCCGATTAGCACAGTCGCTATAAGCAGTAGGGACAAAAGAGGCCAATGACTAGCACGCCAAGTGCTCAGGGTAACTGGCTCAACCATTTCTGAGGACGAGTGAATCGATCGCGTATATGTGTTCATTGTTTACGAAACACTTGATAACCGTGACTGTCGCCGTTCATAGCAATACGCAGAATTCGATCTATCTGCTCATCCGATAGGTCAAAGTTATAAAGTAATTTGAAGCCTTCTTTTAATTCGTGACGTAGGTCAAAAGAGAAAATATCGGGATGAGTAAGATTGGCCAGCCACATCCATGTGTAGGGGCTTTCATGGGAAGCACTATCCCAGATATATCCACCTTGAGGTGTCTTATAAACGCGTTTTTGTACGGCGGCATTTAAGCGAGAAAGTAATGGGTCGTCGTATATCGCTTCTAATCCAGCATCCGTCTCTGCTGCGGAAAGTAAGATAATATCTGGGTTCCATTCAAGAATCTGTTCCACGCTAACAGTGCTTTGTACGCCAGCTCCTTGAGCTACATTTTTAGCGCCAACCAGCTCGATGAAGGTTTGTTGATAACTTTTCTCACCAGTAGCAGTCAACTTGGATTTGGCAGAGCGCAAATGCAAAATGCTTGGTGTTGCATGAAAGCCTACTTGTTTTAAACCAGTAGTAATTTCACTTTGTACACGGTCACGCCAATCAATAAGCTTTGACAGTTTTTCAGTATTACCCGTGATATCAGCCACCATTTTCATATTGGCTCGGGCCAGCTCTTCTGTACCCGCATTGCCACCGCCTACCATTAGAGCAACGGGCAAACCTGCATTGCGAAGTGGAGCTACGATATCATCGCCGCGCTCACCCCACTGGATGACTAAATCCGGTTTAAGTTCTGCGATGGCCTCTACGTTGGGCATCCAACCACCGTTTTCCGACAAAATGTCACTGGAGATATCAACAGCTTCAGGAAACATAACGCTCATCATACCGCTCTCAAAGGCTCGTTTAGAGCCCTCATTCATACCCACTAACAGCTCGGTAGAACCATCTATTGCGATGAAGGTAGCTGCAGCTGGATTGGGCAGAGTAATGATACGTCTAGGAGGGGCTTCTAACTTAATTTCCTGTCCGGTTACATCAGTAAAGTTAAATTCTTGCGCTGACAAGTTACCTGATAACAAAGTTGTCGCTACTAGCACGGCAAAGCAACGGGGTATTGAGGTCATAACCTCTCCAATTAAGAATGAGATTGACTATCATTTTGATTAAAAATATTATAGCCAGTGTTTCATCAATTGGAATCGAAATGTTTATGACGGTGCGTGAAGTAATTTCGAACAAGCTAGCAGCAGTGTCTGTGCGTGACTTGCTTTTAGTTGAGGCCGTCGCAATGAAACGTAGTTTTCGTTATGCGGCCATAGACATGGGTATTTCGACCTCGGGCTTGTCTTATCAAGTAAAAAAAGTAGAGGAAATTCTCGGACAGCCCATTTTTGAAAGGGGGAGTAAAATAACACCCACTGCCTTTGGAAAGGAAGTTTTAGACTTAATCGCCGTAATTTTAGAAGGCGTGACTCGGCTTGAGGGGTTACGTGATGATGGCTTAGCTCTTCCCTTTGGGCAAACCTTACGTATTGGAGTGATTTCCTCACTGGCACCGGATAACTTGTTACGGATTATCCAGATTTGTGCTCACCGTTCAGGTAAAACTAAAGTCGAGTTGGTTAGTGGCAAGCATCAAGGTCTGTTACGGCGTTTACAGAACCGTGAAATTGATTTGCTAATTAGTGCAGCACAGTCGGTTCCTGAGGGGATGGCATATACAAGCTTATTCAAGGAACACTTTGTCTTACTAGTGCGAGCCGATAAACTTCAGCCTGAACTCCATCCTCTTATGCTCTGTGAGCCTGGATTACTACCACTTAGCGAGGATGATTTTGTTCCATCGCTAATTACTGAAGGCTTAAGTAAATTATTAAGCTCCGGCTTGACTCGTACATATGGCCTTGGTGTTGAGCATCGAATGGCTTTAGTTGCCGCAGGTTATGGTCATGCATTATTGCCGTATGGCTGGGTAAGAGATGTACATTTACCGGATCATTTAGCAGTGATGGAGCTTCCTCCCGCTTTATCGGCAGAGCGTGAATTAGGTTGCTTTTGGCGTCACTCATACATGATGGGGAGTCAAATTTCTCAGGCTTTTAGTGAAGCATGGATTACCTCTGCTATCAGGTAGTCGCGCCCATTATTCCTATGCTTTTGAGGCGAAATGGCTGATGCTGACATGAGTAGCCTCGCAAATAATGGTTATTAAACCCACGTGAGCATATTCAGACTAACATCAACGCCGGTAAAGGCATGGCCCTATGGGGGTATAGCGGGCGACCCATTGCACATGACATAGCCCCTTTCCACGGATAGCTCTTCATAATAACTTAAGTCACCTTTAGGGGGAGCTCTGATTATCTTTTTTGCTCGTTTGAAGCGTGTCGATTGTTATTGCCACTACCCCATATTGGTCTACTCACTATCCATGTGTGACTCCTCGCACCTCATCTAGAGCGGCATCAATAACGAGATCAGGGTCTGTAGCTATCAGATCCTGGGGCCTTAGCCCGCCAAGATAGCTGTTTATCGACTGAAACCAAAAGGCCATTCCCCATCCGTCTTTATCCTCTTTGAAGATGTCGATGATTTTCGACATGACGCGATACGGTCGGTAGCCAGCATCCTTCTCAAGCCCAAACGCTGGGTAGTAATCGGTGCCGTGGTCATTGATAGTAAAAATATCACCTTGTTGTTTCCACTGAGCAGGATGAACACTATCCCCCTTTGTCAGCCTTGTTGTCCGGTTGGTGATATCGCCTAAATCTAATCCAGAGGGAGCGGCATGGAGTCCTTGTGCCACGTTATTCTGCAGAGCGTAAAGCAGCCGTCCTGAAGAAGTTGTTACCACCCCATAATCACAGTGTGGCATCGGTAGCAACAGAGGAAGGCATCTCTGACGCGACGCTGTATAGTTGGCTAAAACAGTGTCGAGTAAAAGGAGTGCCTGTGCCGGGTTACACCCAAGGCGACAGCGAATGGTCGCCCGACGCCAAGCTCGCCGTGGTCATCGAAACCGCCACCCTGTCAGAGGCGGAGCTTGGCGCTTACTGCCGCGAAAAAGGCCTTTATCCCGAGCAAATTCAACAGTGGAAAGCGGCTTGCCTCGAAGGCGCTGGTCGGCAAGAAGATCAGGAAAAAGCGGCGCAAAAGCAACGTAAAGAAGACCGTAAGACCATCAAGCAACTCAAAGCGGAAGTGCGACGCAAAGACAAGGTAGTGGCAGAGACGACGTCGTTACTGGTGCTCTCAAAAAAGCTCGACGCCTTGTACAGCGAAGATCCCGACAGCGGCGAGGACGACTAACGCCGCTCGACGAACGTGCAAGGCTTATCGCGCTATTTGACGAAGCGGTTATGGGGGGCGCTTCCCGCTATCAAGCAGCCGATATTATCGATGTAAGCGAGCGCACACTAAAGCGTTGGCGATCTGAGTGTGGCACTGTTGTTGAGGATCAGCGTCCACAGGCGGCACAAGGGAGGCAGCCGCATCAGCTGACGCATGAGGAAAAGCAGACCATTTTGAACACGTGTCATCGTCCCGAGTATCAGAGCTTGCCGCCGTCTCAAATCGTGCCCTTACTGGCAGACAACGGCGTCTATCTGGCCTCCGAATCGTCGTTTTATCGGGTCTTGAAAAAGCATCACCAGCAGCATCATCGTGGCCGTACGAAAGCACGCCGCACAGTACCCGCGCCGACCAGTTTTACGGCGACAGGGCCGAACCAGGTTTGGAGCTGGGATATTAGCTATTGCGCCTCCGTTGTACGAGGCCAGCACTGGTATCTCTACCTGATCATGGATATCTACAGCCGCAAAATCATTGCCTGGGAAGTTCATGAGACGGAATCGGGCGACTTGGCTAAACAGCTGATGGAGCGTGCATTATTGCGTGAGAAATGCTGGCATCAGCCGCCGGTGTTGCACTCGGATAATGGCGCGCCGATGACGTCCTATACGCTCAAAGCGAGGTTAACCGAA